>JAIRSL010000192.1 GCA_031255475.1 Treponema sp. | reverse complement strand
GTCACCCGCTAAAACGCCGGAAACCGGTCCGGGTATACAGCCGCCGCCATTTGCTTCAAGGCCGAAACAATATGATGGGAAGGGCGGGACGCGGCGTCGGCATCGATTACGTATACCCGCCCGTTTTTTACCGCGTTCAGCGTCTCAAAACCGGGCCTGCTCCGCATCTCCTTCAGAACTCTATCCGCCGGATGACCATCCGCCGAATCAGACATGGTGAGAATCACGCCGGGGTTTCGTTCGATGATTGCCTCAGGGGAAGGGGAAAACCAGCCTTTTTCACCGGCGAAGATGTTTACCGCCCCGATGATGGTTATCATCTCGTTCAAGTAGGTTCCCTGCCCAAAGGACACCATAGTGGGGAAGGGGGAAATCTCGAAATAGACCGGGAGCTTGTCCGGAATCGCCGCCCCGGTTTCGGCAATCCCGGCTATCTGTTCCCGCATCTCCGCGGCCAGGAATTCCCCCTTTTCGGGGACCCCCAGGGCTTCCGCGATGAACCGTATGTCCCGGTAAATATCGTCTATGCTGACGCCGGTGGGGATATAGACCACGGGGATTCCCGTTTCCCGGACCAGGGTAAAGGGATCGGTCCCGTCAACCGTCCGGCTGTGCCCGGCGGCGAACACGATGTCCGGCGCAAGGCCCAGGATGACCTCCCCATCGGGATAGGCGAAGTCGATAAGAACCGGCGTACCGGAAATCCCCTCCACGGAGGCGGAATACTTGTCTATGGCGATGAGCTTGTCCGCGAATCCCAGAGCCGCGATTATCTCCGTGTTCGACGGGGCCGCGGACACGATCCGCTCCACTTTCGCGGGAACCGGGACGCGGTTGCCGGTCGGGTCAACCAGGGACGGCTCCCCGCTTCCGCGGCTTTCTTGTCCGCAGGCGCTCAGGACGGCGGCCCCGGCGATAAGCCCCGCCAACAGCGCCGCCGCAGGGGCGCGGAACTTTTTACCGGCTTTTTTTATCATCATGCGATACTCCTATTCGTTCCGGGGATTTACGCCCTTTTCTTTTTGGGGAACCTCAACAGTCATCCGCAGCCCAAGGGTAAGGGTAATGCCGGGCATGGGGTATTCGGCAACCGAAACATACCGGGTGTTAAGGACGTTCCGGACGCTTCCGAAGAGGGTGATGTTTTTGCCGATCTCCTGGTTCACCGTTACGTTAAGAAGAAAATAGGGATCCAGCTTGATCAGGTTCCCCGTGTCGGCAAAACGGGAGCTTTCAAACCGCCCGGAAACAATCAGGGACCCCTGAGGAACCCCGGCTATCTTCCAGGGGAGTTCCATGGAAAACCCCAGGATATGCATGGGCATATAGGGGATACGCGCGTTACCGTCCAGGAGCCGGCTCAACTGAAATTGCCATGAAAGGGAAATAACCGGCTTGTTCGGAAAGGGCGGGGCAAAGGGAAGGGTTATGTTCAACCGGTTTTCCCAGCCCAAAAACACGGCGCGGCTGATGTTTTCCGGCCTCCAGAGACCGGAAGCGTTGTTCCAATGAATAGAATCCGTAGTCCATTCCCCATAGAGGGAAGAGGCGAGGGTAAGCAGATCCCCCCGCGTCCATTCCGCCGAAAGGTCCGCGCCCCAGCCGTCTTCGGGTTTAAGGTCCGGGTTTCCCATAAACCCCTGTTGAACCCAATAGAGGTCGTCGAAATCGGGGAATTTGAAACTTCTAAAATAGTTGTTTTTGATAGTGAACGTATCGTGTATACTCCAGGCAATCCCGGCCTTTGGAACCGGTATGACGCTGCCGCCGTCCGTCACCCCTTTTACGGACGCGATGAGGAGGATTTTTTTGACCGGCGCGTATTCGGAGGTCAGATACAGCCCCCCTCTATGGCCGTTATGAACGCCGTCATTGGTCGAGTTAAGGTGAATAAAGCGGTAATCCCCGCCGAAACGGAGGGTAAAACCCGTTGCCGGATACCAGGCCCAGCGATTTATCAGGGTAAAACCGTTTTCCCGGTGGAGGGAGGGGTCAAGGCCGGGATCGTAATTCAGAATCCCCCAGTTATGCCCCAGACTGAATTCCATGGAAAAATCATCGTGGAAGGCCCGGGGCATATCCAGCATGATATTCTGCCGGGTGGAAAAATCTTTTTGTTCCGCGTATTCGGCGGTATAGCCCGACGCGGGAATATGCTTATCCCCGTAATAGGCGTCTCCGGTTACGATCAGGGTTGAAAGATTGGGAAAGTTGCGCAGAAAAGAAGCGGAAGCGCCGCCGTCCCATAGTTCGTTCCCTTCCTTGCGCCGGGCGTACCCGTAGTAATCCTGGTAGAGGTAGTGATTCCCCGCCCGGTTGCCGAAAAGATTCATCCTGAAAGAATAATTTTCCGCGCCATAGGCGGCGAAGACATTTATGTTTTGCGCGTCCGCCAGATCCTGCCATTTTGGATTTCCAACGCCGCCGTACTGTTCGTTATACGGGCCCGGCAGGGCGGAAGTATTGGACACACCGCCGCCGAAAACCCAGCCGGCCCCTTGCTTTTTTACCGTAACGATGTTGATCACCCCGCCCAGAGCGCCCGACACATTGTATTTGGTATCCGAACCGCCGTAGATCACTTCGATTCGTTCTATAGAATTGACATCAATGCTGTTAAAATCGAATTCCCCGGAACGGGTGGAATTGACGGGAATGCCGTCTACAAGAACAGCCGTCCGCTCGGTGTCAAAACCACGGATGTTCACGTCCGCCATGTTCCCGTAGGGGCCGTAGCGGGTAATACCCAGCCCCAGGGTTTGTTCCAGTAACGCGGGAATGTCCGGTGCATGGGCCTTTTCGATTTCTTCCCTGGAAACAACCGCCATTTGCTGGGTGGTTTCCTGCGTTCCTACAACGGTAATCCCTTCGCTTTCCACAAGGGGCAATTCTTCATCATCATAAAAATCATCTCCGGCATCCTGGGCCTGGAGGGGAAAAAGAAAAAAAAGGAACAGGATGAAAAAAAATACGCCGAAAGAACGCCGCATCACTTAATCCG
>JAIRSL010000143.1 GCA_031255475.1 Treponema sp. | reverse complement strand
CGCGCCCGGCTCCTGGTGTTTTTTGATCAATTTGACGAATCCGCCCGGGAATGTTGGGCGGTCATCATCCGTTTCGCGTCCCACGCCCCGGATCCCAACCCCTCCCGGATCCTTGCCGCAGCGTACAACAACCTGGGAACCCTGGGCATACGCTGGTGCCGGTATACCCGGAACTACGATTTTGCCCTATGGTTTGAAAAGGGGTATCAGCATTACCTTGAAAACCCCGAACCGGTCCGCGGCCAGATAGGTCAGAGCAACATTGGTTCTTACGCGGTGCAGGTGGGAGTCTTCGCACCCCCCGAAGAGGTCAACATCTTTATCAATGCCTGCGCCACCGCGTCATCCTTTACCTCCGTCTCCCTGTCCGGTTACCTCTACGGAACTGCCGCCCTGGCCCGCTCGGAACTGGCCTATTACCAGGGTGACTTAAACAGGGCGGAGCAGTTCGCCCGCCAGGCAGCATACCAGAGCCGGGAGAAAAGCCAGTACGAGGTGGAAACCTGCGCCCTTTTTTACCTTATGCGGATCGGCATACACAAAGGCGATATCACGGGCATCCGGGAAGCGGAGCGGCAGATGAAGGCCCAGTTGGAAAAGAGCGAATACATCAACCGCTACAACATCCACGATGTTATCATGGGGCGTTTTTATATACGCCTGGGCCTCATCGAACGGATAGCCCCCTGGCTCAGAATGAAACGGGGGGAGGGAGAGTTGGACGTTCTTTCCCGGGGTTTCGATACCCTGGTCAAGGCCCGATGTCTGGTTATCGAAAAAAACTACCCCGCGGCCTTACAGATCCTGGAAAAGGAGCAGGCGAAAGGCGATCTGGGAAGTTTCCTTTTGGGAGCTCTGGAAATAACCGTCCTGGAAGCGGTAATCCGTCATCATCTTGGAGACAGGGAAAGCGCCCTTACGGCCCTTAAAAAAGCCTACGACATCGGCTTAACCCACGGCCTTACCATGCCCTTTGTGGAGCTTGGAGAAAACATGCACAGCCTGGTGAGCGCCCTTCTTAAGGGTCACCCCGATAATTCGGGAAACACCGAAATTGCCGGCATTCCCCGGAAGTGGCTGCAAACCCTGCGGAGGGACGCCTCGGCCCACGCGAAAAAACGTTCCCTCACCGCAGTCCAATACTCGGGTCGGGAACCCCCCGTTTCCGCGAATTTCTCGCGGCACGAACTGGCAATACTGAACAGTCTCTCCCAGGGCCGTACCAGTGAGGCCATCGCCGCCGATATGCGCATCTCCGTTAAAATGGTACAAAGCGCGGTACGGAGCCTCTACGGTAAACTTGGAGTGACCAACAGGGCCGGCGCCATACGCACCGCCACCGAGCGGGGTCTTCTAACGGACACCGAGTGAGGAATCCCGGAGCGGCGGCCACCCGATGTTCGGTGAATTGCGCCATGAACGTGGAACCAACACGGATAAGGGAAATTTCACAGCAAACATTCTTTTGTGGTTTTCTACCCGCTCAAGCCGCATGTTGAAAAAGCTCAATTTTTTAGCGGGCCAAGGGGGTTTACCTCCCACACGCAAGGGATGGGCCGAAAGTTCGGCGTTGACGGATGCCGGAAAAAATACGCCCCGGCCGCCGGTTCTAGAGCGATTTCTCCCGGAGGCCCAGATCCAGTTCAGGAAAGATGGGGGTCGATTCTACCGCGGCCTCGTTTTCCGCCTTGATGGCGTCGAACAGCTCCCGGCGGAACACCTTGACGTTTTTGGGAGCCGTCACTCCCAGCCGCACCTGATCCCCCCGGATTTCTATGATGGATACGGAAATATCGTCCCCAATCATGATCTTCTCGTTGACCTTTCTGGATAATATCAGCATCAGTGGCTCCTCGCCGCGGCCAGTTCGTCCATGATGTTATGCCTGGTCCTCCAACGGGGGTCTGTAAGGACGGCTTGCTTCCCCTGATGTGTGTCCCGGTTGATAACCAGGGGTCCCTGGAGGTTGGCGGTCATGGGCCCCCCATCGGCCGGAATGGTGACAATGGTAAAGATCAGCGCTTTCTGAGGATCGGAAATGCCTATCTCCGAAAGCTCCCCATCGTTAATATCGATTTCGTAGTCCGGCCTGAAAAGAAAGGGATTGACGAGAATAAAGGCAATCTGCTCCACATCCATGGACTGAAGCCAGTAAAAAGGCTGCCGCTCGGCGTCCAGAAGGACGTAATCCTTAAAAGATTCAAACCCGAAGAGCCCGGAAGCAATGGTGATTTTTTGATATTCGTCTATGTCTATAAGGCCGTAGGCTTTTGTTGTAACCTTCACGTCTCTACTCTCCTCATCCTAGCGTAAAAAGTCAAGTAATGTCGGGGGCAGTATCTTGGCGGCAGTTTGCAGCGCGGCCCGGTGGGCGAACTGCATCATGCTGAGTTCGGTCGCCGCGCTGACGACATCCAGGCCGGCTTCCCGGCTTAACGCGGCGGTTACATTGGGGATTTCCTGGTTCAGCCGCTGCCAGGTTTGTTCCACCCGTTCCTGCCGGCTGCCGTTCACGGTAAGGCGGCTGTGAATGTTGGTCAGGGCTAAATCCATACCCCCTATGCCCTGGCTGCCGACAAATTCGCTGTCCCCGCGGAACAGGGCGTCCCGGAGGCGTATAACCATGTCGAAGGCGGAACCGCCTGAAACCCGCGCCCCCGGATGCCAGTTCGGTGCGCCCGGATCACTGTTGGGGGCAATGACGCCTAAATCCTGCAAAACTTGGGAACCCTGGCGGTCCTCCAGGCGTATAAGGTGGGCGTTGGTCCCCTCCAGGGCAAGCCCCTTTGTTTCCGGGTCTATGTAGGCTTTAACCGGCGCGGGCGAATCGTTTATCTTCGCCGCTATGGCCTGGACCGTATCCCCTATCATAACGGGGATCTCGTAGCCGTCCACATAGACGGCGCCGTCCGCCGGGACCCGGTAATCCGTGGCGTCCATGGTGGAGTAAATTTGCATCTTCTCCGCCCAGAAAGCCTCTCCGCCCCCAATATCCAGGTCCGCATAGGTCTGGCCGGTTATTTCCGCTTTCCGCGCCGATCCGGCCCCCCGATATTCCACCCGGACCACCATGGTTTCTCCGCCGCCGGGAACGTTTCCTTCCACGATGCGGAACGGCTCGGTAAAGGCCTTGTCCCCGGCAAAAAGCTGCTTGCCGTCGGAACCTATGGCGTTGGACAGGGAAACCAGTTCTTTAAGGAGTTCGTTGATCTCCACCGCCATGTACTTGAGGTCTTCCGGCGTGTATGTACCGGTCGCGCCCTGGACCGAGAGTTCCCGTATCCGCTGGAGTATGTCGTTGCCCTCCCTCAGGTAGGTGTCCACTTCGTTGTAATGATCTTTGGCGTAGAGGGCGTTCTTCTCGAACCGCTCAAGCCGGGCACGGTAGGATTCGTACCGCACCGCGTGGGAAGCGGCCAGGGGATCGTCCCGCAGTTCAAGAATCCGTTTCTGAGAGGCAATTTTTGTCTGAATGTTGGAAAGCCCTTCTTCATGCCTTCTAAGGTAATACTGCATGTCGTTATTCGGCATGTCCGTGGAAACACGTCTCATGGTTTACACCCCCATCCGGTTAATAAGCGTATCCAGCATGGAATTCACCGTGGTGATGAACCGGGCCGCCGCGGCGTACCCGTGCTGGTACTTGATCATATTCGATAATTCCTCGTCAACATTGACGCCGGATATGGACTCCCGCATGTCTTTGAGCTGCTTCATGATGAGGTTCTGGGTCTCCAGGGAATCCCGGCTCTGGGCGCCAAGCATCCCGACCCGGCCTACCGCGTCGGCAAAGTAGTCGTCAAAGGTTCTAAGGCTGCCCACCATGACCGCCGTGTTTCTGATGGAAGCTACGGCCATGGCCGCATCCCCGTTGCCGGGATTGGCGGCCCTGCCATTTTCCCCAAAGCCGGAAGCCACGGCGCCGGGGTCCCGGATCAGGGCGGGATTCACCTCTATCCAGCCCGAAGGATGGGCCGTGGGAGCCAGAGCCCAGTCCGCGGCGCCGCCGGTTAAGGCCGCCACCGCATCCGGAGCGCCCCAGTCATACGCGCCTTCGGGACCCGGCGCGTTGAGGACCCCGGCGTATCCCGCCAGAAAGCGGCCCGAATCCTCAATATGGCGGATGACGAAATCCGGGTTGCCGCCGGGGACTATGGCCCCCTCAGCAGGGGTCCCCTTAAGGGAGAGCCGGCCGTCCCGGTTGAGCCGGGCCGTCACTTCAGCGCCGGAATTGTTGATCCTGCCCAGAATGTCCGCCACCGTGTCGGTGGGGAAGTAGGGAACCTCCACATTGCCCCCGGCGGCGGAAAGGGTGATCACCCCTTCAAGCCCTACCTGATCCCGCTCTTCCAAGGCATTGACGCCGTTGATCCTGAAGATATAGCTTGAATCGTAGGCCCCGTCCCCGTCCCGGTCGTAGTTGCCGTTCACGTTGGTCACAAAGGGATGCTCGGTGAAGAAATCAAGGCCCGTGGCCCCATTGATACCATAGGCCGAGCGGTGTACCTCGTTTACCAGATCGATAAAATTCATGGTCATGGAATCCAGATGCTGAATCTCTTCCTGTATGGTATGATCCCTCAGTTCCACCAGGGCGGCCAGGCTTCCGTCCCGGAAACGGGCGTCGTCGCCGGTTTCCCGCCAGATGATCCGGGAATACCCTTCGGTTTCGGATCCCCGGACCAGATCGAACTGCCGGCCTATGCCGCCCTGAACCAGAACGTATCCCGCCGTGTGGACCATAAATTCATCCGGGTCCCGGCTGTCCACCGTGACGTCAATAATCGAAGAAAGGCGGTCAACCAGGAGGTCCCGGCGGTCCAGAAGGTCGTTGGGGTTGTCCCCCTGGGCCTTGATGCGCTGTATGTCCCGGTTAAGGCCGGCGATTTCCCGGGAAAGTTCGTTAACCTTGTCCACCGTAAGCCTGATGTCTTCCTCGGCCATGTCCTGAAGCCCTTTAAGGCTTTTATACCGCTCGTGTATGCCGTCTATCAGGGTCTTGCCCCGTTCCAGCACCGAGGTCCGGGGAGGAGTATCGGCGGGATATATCGAAAGCTCCTGCCAGGCGTCCCAAAAGGCGTCCATCTTTCCCCGTATGGAATTGTCGCCCACTTCCAGGTATGCCTGTTCCATCATGCGGATGTAGGGATCCCGGGCGGTCCAGTACCCTTCCCCACCGGCCTGGGCCACGATGCGTCGGTCCAGAAGCTGATCCCTGACGCGCTCTATCCGTTCTATGATGGTCCCCTGGCCTATCTGTCCGGGAGTTTCTTCCCGGTTAAGGCCCGGCAGGTATATGGGCTCAAAGGCCGACATTTCGACCCGCTGCCGGGAGTATCCCTCTGTAGAAGCGTTGGAAAGATTGTGTCCGGTGATGTTAAGGGCCTGCTGGTGGGCCAGGACTCCCCGTTTTCCTATCTCGATCCCCTGAAATGTAGATGTCATAGTTTCTCCTTTGAGGCTGTTCCAAAACTAATTGATCATGCGCTAACACGCACGGTTTTGGACCAGCCTTGAGCCTTTGGCTCTTGCAGTTTCTTCGGACTAAAGTCCGCGGCTTTCAGCCTTGCGAAACCGCGTTTTTTAAAGGTTGCCGATCCAAAACTTCAATTTTGGACCGGCCTTTATTAATTAAAAATGCCGGTTCAGCACCATACTCCGCATGTCCGCCTGAACCTGGGAGCCGCTGCGGGAATATATCTTGCCTTTCCGATCCGGAAAGGCCGCGTCCAGAAAGTCCGTAATCAGGAGGCTGGCTTCGCCCAGGTAGTTTATAAGGGCATCGTTCTCTATCCTGACTTTCATGGTTTCCATTTTAAGATTCCGGTATACGCCGGTGATGGCTTTCCGCTCATCAGCGGGGAAACAGGCTGCTAGGGCGTAAAACCCGGCGGCGTCCTCCCCGGCCTTCTCCGGCGCAACGCCGTCCCCGGTAAAGGACGCGAAAATCCTGACGCGTTCCCTATCCAGGTCCTCAAACCGCGCCCCGATTTGTCCCAGGACCGCCATGTGAGACTCAAAGTCCAGCCACTGCCGGTTCATGACCGCCTTGCGGATCAGATCCTGCATCCCGGCGATTTTGGCAACCAGTTCCCGTTCCTGTTCCAAAACCGCCGTACACCGGAGGTATTCCGGATTTCCGTCTTGAACCGCCGCCGCATTCTCTTCGATCTCCATGCCTGTTATACCTCTAGTTGATTATCGGCGCGGGGAGGATGGTGATTTAGGATGAATTTTTTCCTTGGTATAGGACTTTGTTACCGGGTTTCGGCGGGATCTCCCCGGCGGTCCTTGTTTTTTCCGCCCTGCCGTATCAGAGCCGCCACCAGTTCCCGACTGTCCGCGGCGATGATTTCCTCACGGACCCGTTCATCCCGGAGAAAGAAGCCTATGGCGGCAAGGAACCGTATGTGGGGGCCCGATGTTTTCCGGGGAGAGATGATCATAATGAAAAGCCGGGATTTTTCCCCGTCCAGGGATTCAAAATCGACGCCGGTTTTCTTGATGCCTACCGCCACCGCAATATCCTTTATCCCGTCGGTCTTCGCATGAGGCAGGGCAATGCCGTGCTGCATACCGGTACTCATGGTTTTTTCCCGCTGCATCACATCCGCCAGAGCCAGGTCCCGGTCTTCAAGTTTTCCCTGCCCGTCCAGGATATCCACCAGTTCCCGGAGTATCTCTTCCTTGGTTTCGCCCTTTAGGTCCAGGCTGACGCAGGCCGGATCGACCAGGGAAAGGATTCCCTCGTCACCGCGGCCGCCCGTGTCGGCAATCTCCTTCTTCATGGCCTTGGGGTCGGCGGAGTCCTTGAGTTTCCGGATGGATTCGCTCAACGCAAGGATGACCTCGTACACCGCAGTTTTGACAAAGAGCATATCGTCCCGGGCGGTAACGATGGTCACGGTACGGTCCTCCTCGGTAATCGAAAGGGCTATATTGTCCTTCCGCGCCTGGGAAAGGCCGTCGTCTATGTTCATCATCTGGACGTAAAAACCTTCGGCCTTGAGGTCTTTGAGCAGGGTATCCACCACCAAACCCGCGATTTCACCGGAATTGAATTCCCATACGGCGGTGGCGGCGTCATCCCCTTTTACGGGCTTCCTGGTTCCGGCGCCGGGTGTCCGTAAGGCGGCGTTGAGGAGCGGGGGCGCGGCCAGAGTGGTGATGAGGGTCATGAGGATGACAACCCCGAATAACTGGTTGTCCAGAATGCCCGAGGCGATACCGATACCGGCGATGATCAGGGCCACCTCGCCGCGGGGCGTCATTCCCGCGCCGATGCGCAGGGCGCCTTTGCCGTTAAACCCCAGGAGCAGGGCCGGGCCGCCGCAGCCCACGATTTTGGCGGCTATGGCCGCAAGAGTGTAGACGGCTCCGAAAATCAGTACCTTGGGAGAGATGATTTCCCTGACGTTCACCATCATCCCCATGACCGCGAAAAATACGGGGACGAAGAATTCGTAAAGCCCGTGGATGCGTTCCTGGATAACCGCCGCAATGTCGGTCTTGGAAAGGGAAAGGCCGGCGATGTACGCGCCGATGATCATGGCCAGTCCTTGCTTCTCGAAAAATCCCGCCAGGAGGAGGGCCAGGCCCAGAGCCAGAACGGAAAAATCGAAGGTGTGCTTAAAGAGCTTGAGGAAGGCGGCGATATGTTTGGACAAGATAAGGCCCAGGGCGGTAAACCCCAGCCAGATGCCGAAAGCCCTTCCGGCTATGCCCAGGATGCCGGCGGCGTTCAGGGTTTCCTGCCCGCCCGTAAGGAGGGCCACGATCCCCAAAACCACCGCTAGGGCAATGATGCCCAAAACGTCATCGAAGACCGCCGCCGCCAGGATGGTGACCCCTTCGGGGGAATCCATCTTCTTCTGATCCGAAAGGATTCGGGCGGTAATGCCCACGGAGGTGGCGGTAGACAGAACGCCCAGAAACAGGCACGCGGGGTCCGTAAAGGGGATGTGGAGAAAGGCCGCCCCGGACAGAGCGCCCAGGCAGAACGAAAAGATCACCCCGCCTATGCCGATGATCCCCCCGGCGAGGGAATACCGGAGAAAGAGGCCCAGATCCGTTTCCAGTCCCGAGGCAAAGAGCAGGATTATCGAAGCTACCGTGGCGAAGGCGTAGAGTTCCGGGCTCACCGCGATACCGGCGGTCTCACCCAGGGGGAAGATCCCCTGGGGAAAACCCGGCAGGGGGATGCCGCCCAGGGCGTAGGGGCCTATAACGACCCCCGCCAGGAGTTCCCCCAAAACCGGAGGAATGCCTATCCGCTTGACCAGCCGTCCGCATAACCTGACGGCAAAGATGATAAG
>JAIRSL010000068.1 GCA_031255475.1 Treponema sp. | reverse complement strand
TTGCCGGTACGCCGGTACAACCGGGATTGGCGGTCAAACCGGCCGCGCCGTCCGGGACCGGTACGCCGGAGATGGCGGTACGGATACTGTCGGATCCCTTCCCCCTGCCGGCAGGCGGGAAACCCGGCATGTATGGACGCTACGGCTGTTCGGAAAAAGGAGCGGTGCTGGCATCCGGGAAAAAGCAGACGGTCTACGCCATGCACGCAGGGACCCTGCTCCGGGTATCCGTACCCGAACCGGGCAAAGAACGGAGGGACCCCAAGACAGGGGCGCTGACGCTGGAACTCCGGTAATGCAAGACTTTAGCCTGAAAACTGCAAGAGCCAAAGACTCAGGGATTACAACATAGGCAACCTAATTCTAGCGGAGTTATGGATTAACGCAATTCCTTATGTTTTTTAAAATTGTAAGGAGGAACCACGGATAAAGAACACGGATGGTCGCGGACTGGTTGTCCGCTGTTCCCTCAAGGCCACCGTATTTACTTTCCGAAAAGGACAGTGAACATATAATCAGCACACATGGAAGCGGTGAATCTTCGTTTGGGACCGCTCATTCGGGTGATATGTTTTTCCGGCAGCGGGCCGCCCGTAACAGCGACAGTGCCGTCTTATGCAGAATATTCAGGTTTTCCCCGGTGCGTGATCCCAACTCACCCGCGCCCCGTCTTCTTCAAACATCACTTCCATACACCAATGCGGATTGGTTTCTATCGACCTATGCCCACGCAACCGCCGGTAAATCTCATCGGCGTTCATTTCAGCACTACCGACTGGGCTGTTTGTTTCGAGACGAGAAACAGGCGCTTTAGGCGGTTGGAGAGGCGGTGTCTTTGTACAACACCAGACGGCCCCCATCTGGCCCTGAAGTATGAAACGCCTGAAAAAATACACCGTATGGTTGCATAAAAATCTGTCAACCTATTTCAGGACTTGACAGATGTTCACGTCCGGGAGTTCCAATAACCTGGGTATCGCCAGGTATCTCAGTGCTCTTTTCGTCTACCGCCATCCACCCAAGGATGATTTCCTCCTCCCCCGGCCCATGCGTTGACCACATGAGCCGAATTATCCTCCCTGCCCGTACTACCTCGTATCGTTTTCCCGTCAATATTGACGGCCCGTCCTTCCGTTTTCCGTACCTCGGCCAGCCCGATGACCAGAATGTCTTCCGGTTTATGCCGCAGATTGCCCCATGACCCCTTTCAATTTCTCTCTCAATCCCGCTATGTCCATATCCCCTCCCAAGAATATGTTCATTTTCTCATTTTGGCTGAAAAAGCAAATGCAGTGGCCCTGCCAATACGCGGGCGTTCGTCTGGCTGATTGCGGGTCAAGTTTAGCTCTTTAGGGCGGGGGCATTGGTTTTATCCATCTTTATAATTATAAAATCTATTTACATCGTCTCCGGGCTGGTACAGACTAGGGTATGGTAGGGGTTTTATGAGCATACAGGAACTAACCGCTATATCCCGCTATTATGGGGCGGATATCGATTATGTTATCGCCGGCGGCGGTAATACGTCTTTTAAGGACGAAACCACGCTGTACGTCAAGAGTTCCGGTTCGTCCCTGGCTCAGGCGGAACCGGAATCTTTTGTCCGCATGGATCGCCGGCTTCTGGGCGGAATATGGAAGAAGGCCTATCCCCCGGATCCCGGTGAACGGGAAAAGGCGGTTCTGGCGGATATGATGGCGGCCCGCATGTCCGGGGAAGAGCAAAAGCGTCCTAGTGTGGAGGCCCTGCTTCACGATCTTTTGCCTTTCGCCTTTGTCGTACACACCCATCCGGCCCTGGTCAACGGACTTACCTGCTCGCGGGACGGAGAAAAGGCGGCGACGGAGCTTTTCGGCAGCGAGAGTATCTGGATCCCTTCGACGAATCCGGGATATGTCCTTTCCCTGCGGGTCAAAGAGGCCATGGATGTCTATATAAAGCAGCAGGGCCGACCCGGGGCGCTTATCTTTCTTCAAAATCACGGGATCTTTGCGGGGGCCGGTACGACCGGCGGTATTCGGGAACTGTACCGGCGCGTCATGGAAACCGTAAAAACCCGGATCCGGCGGGAGCCCGATTTTTCCGGGGAAGTTTCCGTTTACGGCTGTTCCGCCGAAACGGGCCGGGCCTTGGGGCGTCTGGCAGGCGGTAAGGCGGTGCGGTTTCTGCGGAACAACGAGATTGCCGCCCTGGTCAGGGACCGGTCTTCCTTTTTCCCGGTTTCCGCGCCTTTCAGTCCGGATCACATTGTTTACGCCGGGAGCGATCCGCTTTTTGCGGAAGCGACTGAGGGGCGGTTGGAGGCGGCCTGGAAACAGCATGTCGAAAAAACCGGCAGGGAACCGAAGATTGCGGCGGTACAGGGGTTGGGGGTTTTCGGCATAGGCGGTACGGATAAAACCGCGGGTCTGGCGCTGGAACTTTTTACCGATGCGGTAAAGGTGGCGGTCTATGCGGAAGCCTTTGGCGGGGCGCGGTTTATGCCCCCGGATCAGGTCGATTTTATCAATAATTGGGAAGTTGAACGATACCGTTCCAGAATTGCGGGAATCAATCCGTAGTTAAAGGCCGGTGAGGTTCTTTATTATTCTTTAACCGTTCTTTTTTAAGGAGGAGAACATGAAATTTTGCGAGAATACCGAATTTGTCGAAGCGGCTTACGGCCTGGCAAAGGAAGCCTATGGTAAATTCGGGATTAACACCGACAAGGCCGTCAAAACCGCCTTGGGAATCCCCATCTCCGTGCAGTGCTGGCAGGGGGACGATGTTACGGGTTTTGAAGGGGCCGACGGGCTTTCCGACGGCGGCATCCTGGCTACCGGTAACTATCCCGGCCGGGCGCGGAACGGCGATGAACTGCGGGCGGACGCCGAATTCGCCTTTTCCCTTATTCCGGGGAAAAAACGGCTCAGCCTCCACATGCTCTATGCCGAAACCGACGGCAAAAAAGTGGGCCGGGACGAACTGGAACCGGAACACTTTGAGAAGTGGATGGTCTGGTCCAAAAAAAAGAGGATACCTCTGGACTTTAACCCTTCGTTCTTCTCTCATCCCCTGGTTCAGGACGGGTACACCCTGGCAAGCGCGGATTCCGAAGTACGCCGGTTTTGGATACGCCACGCCGTTGCCTCGCGGAAGATTGCCGCGGCGTTCGGCGTCAACCAGGGTTCTCCCTCGGTGAACAACATCTGGATTCCCGATGGCTCCAAGGACCTGCCCGCGGATCGCCTGTCTCCCCGGCTGCGGCTTAGAGAGGCGTTGGACGAAATACTGGAGGTCCGTCAGGACCCGGAGGCTATCATCGACACGGTGGAATCCAAGCTGTTCGGCATAGGGAGCGAGTCCTATGTGGTGGGTTCCCACGATTTCTACCTGGCGTATGCCGCGGCCCGGAAGATCCGGCTGTGCCTGGACATGGGGCATTTCCATCCCACGGAAAACATCGCGGACAAGATCTCCGCGGTCCTGCTCTTTGTGCCGGGCTTGCTCATCCACTTTAGCCGGGGCGTCCGCTGGGACTCGGACCACGTACCCCTCTTTTCCGATGAACTGCGGGAAGTGTGCCGGGAAGTCAACCGGCAGAAAGCCGGGGACAAGGTGGATTTTGCCCTGGACTTCTTTGACGCATCCATCAACCGTATTGCCGCCTGGACCATAGGCGCCCGCAGCCTCCGCAAAGCCCTGCTGGAATCCCTGCTTGAACCTTCCAGGATGCTTCTTCATGCGGAAAAATCCGGCAAACTCCACGAGAGGCTTGGCCTTATGGAAGAGTTCAAGACCCTGCCTTTTTCGGCGGTCTGGGATAAACTCTGCCTGGACGCGAACGTCCCGGTGGGAACCGGCTGGCTTAGCAAGACGGCGGACTACGAGGATCAGGTGCTCTTGAAACGCAAGTAAGAAAGGCTGCGGGGTATCGCCGGATGTCCGGCATCCCCGGAGCTCCGGATTGGATGCGTAAGGCTTCCGCCACGTACCAACGCCGTACACAGATGTACGGCGTTGTGGAACGCCAGGTGCTCAGGCGGGTTTGAGCAGCCTTTGTGCCTGTTGCCATTGCGTATCCGCCCTATTGCTGATACCCCCCTTCACCTTCTCCATAGCCATTTACCGCGGTGACCGCGTAATAGTAGAGCCTGTCTGCAGGCGGCACCCACGAATCAAAGAAACTCGTGTTGCTTGTGGTTCCAAGATAGGTATATGTGCCGGAACGAGATGAAGCGTGATAGACCTTGTATGATGTAGCCCCGGCGA
>JAIRSL010000141.1 GCA_031255475.1 Treponema sp. | reverse complement strand
GCCGGCGGCGCTACGGGTGTTAAAACCGCTAATTTCTCAATAACCGGGACAATTCCTAGCGGAACACCGCCAGCCGGAGGCTTCCCCGCTATTATCAACTGCGGATCAGGAGGTGTTGTCGGCTGGCCAGGTCCCCGGGGTAGCGGGTATGCCGGGATTGGCTTTAATGTGGACAATGCCGCCGCTGAAAACACTCATACCGGGGTGGTTACCGATCTTTTTGGGTATGACTACGACAACGACCCCAACGCCCCAAGCATCTTTATGGCTTATGCCTGGACCGCAGGGCGGATCATGGACGCCCTGGAAACGGAAATAGAGGGCAAGTTGCCCTTTAACGGCGCCATCAATGTTAACAAACTGCTTGTTACCGGTATGTCCCGCTGGGGCAAGGGAGCCGAACTTTGCGCCGCCTTTGCCAAAAGCAAGAAGGGAACCCAGATTCAGGTCTGTGATATCGGTTCGGCGGGATCCGGCGGTCCTGCTATCGAGCGGTTCATATCCCCCCTTGGGCTTCACGAGGAATACTCGGTTACTACCACAGAAACTTCTAACAATATTCCCGGCAGAATACAATATATGCAGTTCATCGGCGGGAATCAGGGGAATGCGCTGGTTCCTGGACTTTCAGGAAGCGGAACGTTCTTTAGTGACAGCGGAACCGATACCAGCCGTCCGCCCTATGGTCCCGACTATGGTCCTCTGAGTGGTGAGTTGGACACGGCTTCAGGCGGGTATCCCCTGGTGGTACGGGCGATAACCCCGGTTCAATACAAGGAATTACTCGCGAATCCGTCGACAAAAGATACAGTCTTTATCTATGACCCCTGGCCGTATGAAGGGGTGTTTAACGGCAACTACTGGCACGGACAAGAAACCCTGGCCCAGTTGATTCGCGGTTCCCCCAGTTGGTTTAACGGACGGTTCAAGCAATTCAAAGATACTCATTACGGACTCAGGGTCGATGATGTAGGCGGACTGCCCACCCGGACGCCCGATGGTTTCCTCTCAACGATTCCCTATGACCAGCACTTCCTCCTTGCCCTGATAGCTCCCCGTGCCGTTATTATTCATGACGGGTTCAGAACCGTGCGGAATAACCCGGAGGGCTGTTTCCTCAACCACCTTGCGGTGGACGAGGTGTACAAGTTCCTGGAAGAACAGGGGGTTAAGCCTGCTTTCGCCGATGAAACAGGATTTGATCCCGCCGCCAAACTCAGCGATTTTAACACTATTAAATACTATTTTATTCCCCACGAGCAGCCTGAGTATGAATTGCAGGATACCTTTGACATAGCGGATGTGTATTTTGGCTACAAGGCAAAGGCGAGTATTTCCCAATACCAGGAGCGGTTCCGAGATCCGCCATATCCGATTGAGGATCCCCGGAGCAAACACGATTACCAGAAATTGGACTGGGCACGCCCCGGCGCGACCCCGCTTTCCGAGCGGGTAGCCGGCGTTCCTGATTTTCCGTACGAGAAGTACAAGCTGACCAAGTGGGCTGATCAGACAGACTAACTGCTAACGTTTTATTTGATGACCTGTGGGAAATTCCCCGCAGGTCATCAAGCAGGCTGTATTCAGGTACAGCCTGCTTTTTACTGTTAAGGGGGAATCCATGAAAAAAATTATTGTTGTAACAGCGCTTTTATGCGCGGTAATCAGACTGCCGGGCTATGCCCAATCCTGGACAGACAACTTCAGGCTGAACGCCTGGGGCAAGGGGGTGATAAGCCCTATCGCGGTTTCCGGTGAAGATTCTTCTGTTTCCGCCGCTACCACCACCTCGGGCAATTATCCGCAGGTTGGTTTCAGTGTGGAGGGAACCGCTCCGGGTAAAAAAATCGGTTTCCTTGTGGACGCCTATTGGGATGGCGGTATGCCGGGCGTGGGGGATAACGCCAAGATATGGGTTCAGCCCTTCGGCTTTATCAAATTAACCGCCGGATGGTTTATCGAAGACGACCTGCGGGGAACCGTTGGAAATACCGAATTCGCCTCATGGCTTCTGCCTGCCAGCGGCAAGGACGAGGACGCTATTTTTACCCGCTTTCAGGCAAAAATCGGGGCTCATGTCAAGCTGGAACCCCTTTATTGGCTAGATTCCCCCTGGAAGGGACTCATGATTGAGGGCGCTTTTGGTTCAAGCGTTGCTCCCGCAGGCTCAAACAACGGCGATATTCGCGCCAACAGGAATCTTATCGGACTGGACGCAACTGACGTCTACAAGGGTATGCAGATAGGATTTGGATATAAAATCCCGCAAGTCGGATTTGCCCGGTTCCAGTTTATTGGAAATAAACGGGCTCAGTTAAAACCTGATTATACCAACAACGGTTATCCCAGAGGGCAAAGCGTTTTTGAAGGGCTTTCCAAAAACAGCGACGCCGATGTTATCGAAGCGGCCTTCCAGTTTTCGCGTATTGAAGGGCTTAATGTGGACGCGGGAGTAAAAATCCCTTTTGAATATACGACCGACACCCAGTTCATCGAATATCCCGCCCTGCCGCCTAACGGCGTGAAAGAAACAGCTGACCTGGACGAAAGAATTGTTCAAAGACCCCTGGGCGTTGCCCTTGGAGTCAATTGGACCCCGTCTTTTTTGGAGTCCCTGAATCTGGTTGTCCTTTTTGACATATCCTTCGGCGGAACAATAGAAGAAACAAGCCATCACTTGATAAAATTCGGCGCCAATACCGGACTATGGGTTATGCCGTCATATAAGATAACGGAGGTCCTAAAGGCCGGTGTTGATTTTGGGATGTACATTCATCAGAAGGACGAATGGCAGCAGCCCATCGGCAGACCAAGACTGGATATACTGTCCGATGAGAATTACATTGATATTGGTATAGGTCCCTGGGTAGAACTATCCCTGGGCGGCGGCAGGATACGTACCGGTCCTATGATCATGCTCCCCGGCGCGGAACGGTACCTCTGGGTCGATGGAAATTCTCTGGGTTATGAATTCAGGACAGCTTTTACCACAGAGCCGGTTATTTCCCTGCCTATTTCATTCACCTATAACTTTTAATTTCCCACAAGGAGGAATTACCGTGAAAAAACAGGGCATATTAGCTCAGACGGCGGTTTTTTTATATCTTGTGTCAATCCTGAACGGTTGTGAACAGTCCGTATCTTCCGAATTAGAAAAAATAGATGTTGTATATACGGTAAACATAAGCACTCCGGAACACGGATCCATTACCGCCATTCCTGAACAAGGCATTGAAGGCGCTGAAATAAAATTCAGCATCGATCCTGAACCGGGGTATAAACTCAAGGTGTTTCAGGTTCACAACCAGGGCGTCAGTATTGCCGGCGGTGCGAATCAAACCGATGTTAATCAGAATGCTCAGTCCATTTATTATCACCCCATGCCGAAAGGCGGCATTTATGTAACCGCCGAATTTGTACAACTGGAAGGAAATGAACGGTCTGTCTCTTTAAAGACCGGAGACCATGGGACGCTTATCGCTGTTCCGACATCAGGATCCGACGGTACAAAGGTCAGGATATATAACTATATCGATTCGGGATATTCTTTTAAAAGCGGTTATCCCCACTTGAGCGGAGCTTCATGGACAAGCGGCAAAGAGGGGTTTGAATTTACCATCAATGGCGAAAACGTTGAACTGAGTGCGGAATTCGAAAAGCCTGATGGCGTGGACGTGGTTCTGGTCAGCGCCCGAAACGCCATAGCCTCGGAGGAATACGATACGGCCTTTAGCTTTTACGAAATCGCTTACCATGCGGATAAGCAAAACCCAGAAGCTGTATTTTATTCGACCCTGGGAAAACTTCTTTCCATAGGCGCCAATTCCAAGGTCCGCGTTCTGCTGAGAAAAACAGGTATGCTGACTACCGTGCCGGGAATCATCAATGACTG
>JAIRSL010000285.1 GCA_031255475.1 Treponema sp. | reverse complement strand
ATTCCCGAATATACTGTATACTGTATTAACCCAGCGGCGGAAACGCCGCGTAATCAAGGAGTAAACCATGAGCGATTTTTCAGCCCAATTTGAGGAAATTTCCAGCCTGTTGCAAAAGGGTAAATCCAAGGACATTGTTCTTGCGGTACAGAAAGCCCTGGACGACGGCGCTCCGGCCCAGGAAATACTGGACAAAGGACTCATCGCCGGTATGGGCATCATAGGTGGAAAGTTCAAACGGAACGAGGTCTTTGTTCCCGAAGTATTGGTGGCCGCTAGGGCGATGAACCATGCTTCGGCCGCCCTTAAGCCGGCCCTTCAGCAAGCCGGGGTCGAACCGGTAGGAAAGGCGATCATCTGTACGGTAAAGGGGGATCTCCACGATATAGGGAAGAACCTGGTAAAAATGATGATTGAAGGGAACGGCATTGAGGTTGAGGATCTGGGCGTGGACTGTAACGAAGAAAAAGTGATTGACGCGATAAAAAATTCCGGCGCCACGGTAGTATGCCTGTCCGCCCTGCTTACGACCACCATGATGGCTCAAAAGGATGTCATCGACGCCATCAAGAACGCGGGCCTGCGGGATCGGGTAAAGATCATGGTAGGCGGCGCTCCGGTAACCCAGAGTTTTGCGGATGAAATCGGCGCCGACGCCTATACGCCCGACGCGGCCAGCGCGGCCGAGGTGTGCAGGCAGTTCTACGTCGCCTGAGAAACCACGTGAGCGGCAGCCCGGACATAGCCGTCCGCATTGAAGGCAGGGAAGGGAGCCTCCGGGTCAAAAAAGGGGAATCCCTCCTGGATGTTCTGAGGCGCGAAGGAATATCCATGGACGCTCCCTGCGGCGGGCACGGAAGGTGCGGGAAATGCCGGGTGCGGATACTGGAGGGCGATTTTAAAACGGGCAGGGGCGGTACGGAAATCCCCCCCGGCGGTACGGGCTGGGCGCGGGCCTGTACCGTGTATCCCGTATCGGATATGGCGATAGCCCTTCCCCGCGCCCTGTTCGCCGGGGAAGGGGCGGATGTCCTTCCATCCGGGGGCGGTACAGGGGCGGCGGGAAAAACCATACGGCGCGCCGGGTTTGCCCTGGACATAGGAACCACGACGGTTTCCGTCCGGCTCCTGAACCTGGATACCGGCGAAACGGCCGATACCTTTTCCGCCCTGAACGATCAGCGGATCTACGGCGCTGACGTGATGAGCCGTATAAGCGCCGCACGGGAAGGGAAAACCGGCGAACTCTACGGACGCATCAATGCCCAGGTGCGGGACATGCTTTCCCATTTTGACGGTACGCGGAACCTGGAAAAAAAGGAATACCTTGCGGTAACGGGCAATACCGCGATGCTCCATCTTTTTGTCAACACCGATCCTTCTTCCCTGGGGGTTGTTCCCTTTACGCCGGTCTTTCTGGAAGCGCGGGAATTGCCCGGTTCGCGTTTGTCCCTCCCGGTAGAAACCGTGGGCCTTCTGCCTTCAATTTCCGCCTTTATCGGGGCGGATATAACCGCCGGCATTGCCGTCACGGGCATGACGGAGGCGGACCGGACATCCCTGCTCATCGACATAGGCACCAACGGAGAGATGGCCCTCTTTCATAAGGGAAAGATCTTCTGCTGTTCCACCGCCGCGGGCCCTGCTCTTGAAGGCGCGGGGATCTCCTGCGGAACGGGCAGCATAGCCGGGGCGGTGAACCGTATCGAAAAGCGCGGCGGTTCCGTCGCTTTTTCGACCATAGGCGGCGGCCCTCCCGTGGGCATCTGCGGGTCCGGTCTTGTAGACGCCGTGGCCCTCATGCTGGGCGAAGGCGTGATAGACGAAACCGGCGCTTTTACCGGGGAAGACGCGGAGTCCTTTCCCGTAACGGAAGGGATAGCCGTCACCAGAGGAGATGTCAGGCAGTTTCAGCTTGCCAAGAGCGCCGTCATTTCCGGGATAAAGATACTCTGCAAAACCGCGGGGCTTGAGGTCGAAGCGGTGGAACGGGTTTACATCGCCGGGGGCCTCGGCTTTTATATAGCCGCAGACAGCGCGATACGCACGGGGCTTTTACCTTCCTGTTTTGGGGACAGAAGCGCTGTCTGCGGCAACACCAGTCTTAAAGGCGCGGCCAGGCGGCTTACGGATCCTGCTTTTCAGGACTTGTGCAGCGATATTGCGGCAAAAAGCGTAACCGTTGAATTAGCGGCGGACCCCGCCTTTATGGAAGAATTTGCGGAGAATATGCTGTTTCCTGAATCTTAACGGGGAAACGGGCGTAATCGCAAAATTTTACAGTAAGTTGACAAGTAAGTTAATGATTCGGTCCGTTGTGGGTAGTACACTGAAACCAAGGAGTCGTGTAATGAAAAGAGATTTTAATAAAACCGCCTATCAAAACCTGGACGATTTTGTTTTTGGTAAAGCCCTGTATCCGGTAAGCCTTGCAAACGGGATGCAAATCGGCGGGGGCACGGTGTACCCCGAAATCAACTTTACCCTGCCGCCCATGACCATAGAGCAGGGGACTATGAAAACGGTCGTCGAAAATTACAGGCAGATCATCACCGGAATCTGCGAAAGGGCGCGGGAACTCTACGTTCCAGGATTCGTGGCGGAGATAGAAACGCTGCCCCCTATGACCTTTAATCCGGAGTGGGCGGAAGAAGTGACCAAAACGGTGGTGGACATCATCAAAGACTTTGAGGCGAAGTACGGCGTCAAAGGGGCGGTACGAATCACCCCCAACGACATCCGGGAAGGTTCCGGTCTTGAACACATGTGGCGGGGACGCCATTGGGATGCCATTCTGGAAACCTTTGAACGGTGCGCCCGCGCGGGCGCCGATTTTCTTGCCATAGAATCGGTGGGCGGCAAGGAAGTACATGACGACGCCATCATGTACGGCGATATTACAAAGTCGGTTTTTGCCCTTTCCGTTCTGGGCTGCCGGGATATGGAAAAGCTCTGGACAGAAATAGTGTCTATCGCGGAAAAAACAAACACTACGGCTTCCGGGGATACGGCCTGCGCGTTCGGGAATACCGCCCTGGTTCTGGCGGACCGGAACTATGTATCGAAAGTGTTCGCCGCGGTGGTACGGGTGATGACCGCAATACGATCTCTGACGGCGTTTGAATGCGGCGCAAAAGGACCGCACAAAGACTGCGGTTACGAAGGCGTCTATGTTAAGGCCATTACCGGTACGCCCATCGCTACCGAGGGCAGAACCGCGGCTTGCGCGCACCTGTCCCCCCTGGGAAATGTGGCCGCCTGTCTGGCCGATCTGTGGAGCAACGAATCCATCCAGAACATCAAACTTTTGGGGGGCATGGCCCCGACGGTGAGTTTTGAGCAGCTTACCTATGATTGCAGGCTTATGAACGGCGCCGCGGCTAAAAGCAGGGATGCGGCGCTGGAACTGCGGGATCTTCACGCCGATTCCGACAGTTACTACGATCCCCAGGCGTATGTCCTGCGTCCTGATGTTGTACTGCGCGTCTCCAAAGAGCTGGTTGCCGTACAGGGCCATTACGAAAGGACAAAAAAAGCCGCGGAACTTGCCCTTAGAGAGATTGAAACAGGCTATGCGGCGGGGAAACTCATGCTTTCCGAGCGGGAACGGCAATCCCTGGAAGATCTGAAAGAAGAAACCGGCTCCCTGCCGGGAACGGAAGAAGAACTCATCCGCAGGATTATGGATGACTGCGAAAAGCTGGATCCGAAAAAATACGATATGTGACGTGCGGACGGGGTATAAACAAACCCCTCCGCGCCGTCAAACACCTTACGGGATGTCTTCTACGAAAGAAGCCTGATAGTCTCTGGGGCTTATCCCCGTGAGTTTTTTGAAGGACTTGGCAAAGTAGTTCGGATCGTTAAACCCCACCGTTTCTCCGGTCTCCTGAATCCGGATGTCGGAATCCCGCTTTAAAATTTCTTTGGCCTTGTTGATGCGGACCCGGCAAACATAATCGGAGAAGGTGGTGTCCATCTCTTTGCGGAACAGGTGGCTCAGATAAAATTCGCTGACCGATACGGCTTCCGCCACCGAATGAAGGGTAATCTCACCGGCGTAGCATCGGCCTATGTACTCCACCGCCCTGATGAGGTGTCTGGAGTACTGTTTCTGTTTATTTTCAAGGAACACCGTGGTAATAAAATTGTCCATTACCTCGGTGATAAGGTAACACAAATCTTCAAATTCCGTTTCGTCGTTAAACAAGCCGAAAGATTTTTTGATTATCCCGTTAATGTTTTCGAGCGGAGCTCCCGACTCAATGGCGGCCCTGGAGACAAAGGCAACTAGTTCAAAAAGACGGGCTTTGATGGTATTTATATTGCCCCCGGCAAAGGCGAAGACTTCGCACAGGAGTACGTTGAGAATACGTTTCGTCATTTCCCTGCTGCCGCTTTGAACCGCTTCAATAAGCTCCTTTTCGATCTCTCTGGGATAGTTCTTTTTCCGTTCCCCGGACTCAGAATCTTCGTTTTTCCGCTCTATGATCAACTCCGCAATACGCTGTTGCTGCATCGTAATCTTGGCCCGCTGGTTAAGGTAGACGCTGTGTTCCCTGGAAAAACTGTTCGCCATGATGAAAAGAATCTGGGCGGCGCTGGTCATATTGACGCAGGTACAGGAAGTAATTAAACGGAACAGTTCTTCTACATCAACATGGATGTTCATATCCATGGTCTGCTCGGTAAATTCCGCCGTTGCAACTTCGTCGGCCTCCCAAAGCAACACGGGCCCGCAGGCGATGATCCCGCAGAGACGCTCTTCAAACATCACCGGTGAAAAACACATGATAAGTCCGCACCCGCAGGAACAAATATACGGTTCTCCCAGTTCCTGGGACATAAGCCCGCCGTAGGATATATGTTTTTGGCACTTCCGGCAGTTTTTAGCCGACCGGCAGACGGAAATCCCTTTCCGGTTGGTCAGGACTTCCCGGCCCGCAAAATCGAAAAGCGCTACATCCAGGCCCGTTACAACAGAAAAATGACGGAAGAGCTTACCGAGTTCTTTGAGATCAAAAATTTCCGCAAGAGATGGATATTCCGCCATACCGTGACTTCCCGCCGCCCTCCGGCGCTTCGATTTTCTATTATCAGCGGTTATGTAATGCTTGTCAATCTTTTCAGTAACATTTGCAACAGGCTCTTAGTATCATGACACGATTATAAATGTGTGTAAAGTATAGTATACGGGTATAGGAACCTAAAGAGAGGGAATAATCCATGTCACGGAAGAAATACAAAGTAACGCTGACAACGGATGAGGAAGGAAGCGGCCGGTGGAACCGTAGGAGGAACAGGGAAGCCTGTAAAATCAACAACCGCGCCTTGAGGGCGAGGTTGTTGATTTCATTACTCTTCCCGTCTGTCGTCATCTGTCCCGGCATCAGCCCGTCCCCCTGTCCACGTGCTCATCGTATGAAACCCGCTCCCCTTTACCGTTTTCCGTCTATATTGACCGACCGCTCCCATTCACTCCCACCTTTGTCCGTATTTTTACGTCCCAAGCCGGCTTTCCTACCCGTTCTGTAATTCCGGCGGGTTCAGGCATTGGCCGTACAGGACCGTCATAAAGGCTATGACAATAATATCTGCGAGTTTGTGCCGGATATTCCCGTATACCGTTCACCGCAGGTTGTCTATCTCTTCCGGATAATCCACGACTCGCACCAGATCACGGGCGCTTATGGCTCTCATCGTTCCCTTCCAAGAAATTATGGTGGCAGCATACCCTCCTTGCCTTCGGAAAAGTAACCGTTGATGCCCTGGAACCTGTTCGATATCACATACCTACCGATACCCGAGATGCAGCGATAATGTGGATTTATACTATCCGGATAATTCAGGATGTAAATGCGCTTGTTTACAAGGGGGCTTACACTAATAACGTTCTATAAAATTTTAATGCCCCCCAGCACATAATTTTTTATTTCTTGCACAGCATGATTTCTTTCCAATCATTACTTTTTTGTCATATATTTTTCATTTGTGTTTCAAGGGGGGTCCCCTAAAACGTTTAACCCATAGAGT
Organism: Treponema sp.; assembly: GCA_031255475.1. Taxonomy (GTDB): domain Bacteria; phylum Spirochaetota; class Spirochaetia; order Treponematales; family Breznakiellaceae; genus JAIRLK01. The sequence goes on along the minus strand of JAIRSL010000285.1, from coordinate 529 downwards.
TAAACACATACACCATTTTTAAGGAAGATTTTCATGAAAAATCTTCAAGCGTAATGACGAGAATCGGCGTCCTGCTGGCATTGAACGATCTTCCTGTCTCCGCTGCCGCGTAACAAATAGTACATTATTTGTTTTTAGTATTGGTGCATTTATATTTTATGGCATTCTTTATAAATCAAAATTAATACCTATATGGTTATCAATATGGTTAATAATAAAAAGATTTAATAAAGAAATAAATAAAAAGAAATAAAGCAAAAAATACGGCGCATAATAGGACCGTTTACACTTCGCCGCAGTAGTGGCTTGGGATTCAGTTCGTCCAGGTCATTTCCGCAGTTCACGACACCTGCGTTTTTGCAGGCTTGGTCGCGTTTATGCGAAACGATGCTGCGCAAAACCATTATTCGGGCTGCAAAAAAATTGTCAAACAGCCGGAACGATATGCAGTGTGCGTTATTCTATATCTTACAATAATCCCTTCAATATGGTCTTTAATATCAGTATTCCAATTGTTATCCAAATGATT
>JAIRSL010000145.1 GCA_031255475.1 Treponema sp. | reverse complement strand
GAACCGGAATTGGCCTTCTTATTGGGGGTGACGATAGGGATGGCGGCTTGCAGTATCCCGGCGTACCGGGAAGCCACGTCTCCGCCTGAGGTACAATCGCAGAAAGCCATATTGGGCAGGTTGAAGGCCCTCATCCTCGCAATGAAGGCATCAAGATCGAACGGCTCCGTCTGAGTATCGCCGGCAAGCAGGGCTTTGACGGTTTTGGGGTCCAGGCCGTCGGGATCGAAGATCATGCGCCGGGAATTGGCGGCCCCGGTCAGGTTGATGCGTATCTTATGCTCGTCCGCCAGGATTTCCCGGTGCCCCGCAATCTGGTCCACCAGTGTGCCCCCTATAAGGCCGATGCCGGCCAGGAAGAGGTTCACCGACCGCACGCCGGAGAGGAAAAAGGCTTCGTGGATCGCGTTCAGGGCCTTGGCCTCGTCGTGCCGGGAAATGACCGCCGAGATGTTGAGTTCCGACGATCCCTGGGCTATGGCCACGATGTTGATCCCGTTCCGGCCCAGGGCGTGGAAGACCTTTCCTGATATGCCGGACCTCCGCTTCATCCTGGACCCCACCACCGCGATGATGGCCAGGTCTCCTTCGACTACCGGCTCATCAATAGTGGCGGCGGCGATCTCCCGTTCAAATTCCTCCATCAGGGCTGCGGCGGCGTCCGGGGCAACCGCGGGGTCCACGGCAAAGCAGATGGAATATTCGCTGGAACTTTGGGTTATCAGGATGACGCTGATACGCCGCCGGGCCAGGGCGCCGAAAAGCCGGGAGGAGAATCCCGCAACCCCTACCATACCCGTCCCCTGAAGACGCATCAGGGTAACGTTCCCCATAGAGCTGATTCCCCGTATAGGATACGGGCTGTCCTGGGCTTCCCCGGTAATCCGGGTTCCCGAACCGGCTGGATTGAAGGTGTTGCGTATCACGATGGGAATGCCCTTTTCCAGGGCCGGCCTGACCGTGGGGGGATGCAGGACCCTGGCCCCGAAATGGGAGAGCTCCAGGGCTTCCTCGTAGGAAATGCGGTCTATTTTGAAGGCAGTCTTAACCATACGAGGATCCGCCGTGAGTATGCCGTCAACATCGGTCCAGATTTCCACCGCCCCGGCTTCAATGGCGGCGCCGAAGATGGCCGCCGAAAGGTCCGATCCTCCCCTGCCCAGGGTGGTGGTGTGCCCGTCCTCATCGGAAGCGATGAATCCCGTGACGATTTGCAGGGCGGGCCGCTTTTCCAAATACGCGCGGATATTATCGTAGGTTTCGCCGGGAATAACGTGGGCGGCGCCGTAGGCCCGGTCGGTTTTGACGACATCCCTGGCATCCAGATACTCCGCGTTTACCCCTCGGGAAACGAACAAACAGGCTATGAGGGACGCGGAAAGCCGTTCCCCAAAACTCATGATGTAGTCCAGGCTCCGGGAAGACAGTTCCCGGAGGATCATTACCCCGTCCAGGATGCGGGAAAGTTCGGAGAACCCCTCCCCGATCATCGCTTCGGCGGCCTTTCGGGACTCCGGATCCGCGGTAAAAAGGCCGGCGGCTAAATCCAGATGCCGGCGGCGCATGGCTTCCATAGCGGCCGTGTAACCGCCGTCTCCCCCCGCGGACTGACGGGCGGCGGCAATGAGTCCGTCGGTCACCCCACTCAGGGCGGATACAACCACCACCCGCACCATGGACCTGTGTTCCCGGTCGTTTACAATGGCGATAAGTTTCTCCAGCGCCCCGGAGGTTCCCACCGAAGTGCCTCCGAATTTGAGGACCAGCATACTTAACTCCCTAAGATAATTCCGTATTACGAGAGTGATACGATTTTTTACCGCTTTTTGCAAGCCGTTGCCTTGCTTTTTATCCTCCGTTCTTGTATGGTATTTGTAGTATTTTTATATTCGAGGTTGTTTCAGAAGTTCAGATTGAGAACGGTGACCTTAAAATCCGCGATTTCGCCGGACCGATAGTCCGCAAGTTAGAAGCTGGAGAAGACCGTACGAGCTTTTGGTTTAAGCCCAGTCCAAAACCGTGTGCATAGTCAATTAGTTTTGGAACAGGTTCATTCATGATAACGTTATCAATTTTATGTGGATAAAGTTCTTGCAGAGGTGTAAGAATAATCACTTGCAATTATCTACTTTTGATTGTAACCTATCGTCAGTTATTATTCGGAGCAGGTAACATGACGGGTATTATTTTCATTATATTTACTTCTTTTGTGTTGTCACTCATAACCGTATGGTTGATATTCCGCTTGTCCCTTAAAAAAGCATGGTATGATACAGTCAATGAACGGAAGATCCATACGGGAGATGTTCCGCGCCTGGGAGGTATAGGGTTTTCCATGGCGTCTATCGCCGTCATGTTGGTTCTTGTTATTGTCAAGGCTGAGATTTACCTGGGCCTCCGGTTTATTCCGGTATTCATGGGTCTGTGTATTACGCTGGTGTGCGGCGTCCTTGACGACTTTCGTACCCTGAATTCCAGGCATAAATTCCTTATCCAAGTCATGGCGGGCCTTCTGGTTCTCCTGCCCGGCTATATGTTCCGCCACCTGTTCCTTTTTGA
>JAIRSL010000115.1 GCA_031255475.1 Treponema sp. | reverse complement strand
AACCGTTCCCCGGCGACTATTCCCTGACGCCGGATAAAATAAGGGGGAACCTTGGCAAGGTGGTTATTGGTCACCTCGAAAAAATAACCGATAAGCCGGTTGTACCGTATTTTAAGACTAGGAATCCCCGTGGCTTGCCGTTCCTCTTCAAGGTAATCCCCTAAAAGCTGCCGGCCGTTATCCCTAAGGAGCTTGTACTTGTCCAGTTCTTTGTTGAACCCGTCTCTGATAAGGTTACCCTCGGTCAAAAGGGTAGACGGATCCTCCACAAGGCTTTCTTCCAGAAGGTTACGGAGGGCTGTAAGTTTTGCAAAAGTGCTCTGCGGATCGGACTCTTCCTGCGCGGGGAAATTTCCGGCCGGCGCTTCAAAAACCAGGGAGAGTTCCCGAATAAGGTTTTCCAGGGATTCAAAAGAATTAAGGGCGTTTTTCACCGAAACCATGTCCTTGCCGTGGGCCCTGTCCATGGCAAGACGGGAACAGAGGCGTTCCAGGTCGGGAGTTTTGCCCATAAGTTCCCGTATGGTCGTAAGACGTCCCTGATCGCGGTAAAGGGTTTCCACCATATCAAGCCGCCTGTCTATCCGGACTATATCCCGCAGGGGATGGAGGAGACGCCGTTTAAGAAGCCGCCGGCCCATGGCGGTACGGGTTTCGTCGATTACCTCAAGCAGGGAAAACTTGACATCCCCGTCCCTGAGGTTATGCACGAGTTCCAGGTTCCGTATGGAGGATTCGTCTATGCCTACATACTCCATATCTCCGTAGAGGGAAAGAAACCTGACGTGGGGGATAAGGCTCTGGGCCGTGTCGTCAAGGTAATCGAGCAATGCGCCGGCGGAAAGGACCTCCGGGGAATCGTCCTGAAGGCCGAATCCCTTTAAGGCATGGGCGCCGAACTGCTTTTCCAGCCGTTCCTGGCTCCGCTGGTAATCAAAAAGCCAGTCGGCCCAGCGGTTCACCACCAGGGAGGTCCGTTCCATTACGGCGTCCGCCAGGGCCGGCTTCTCCTTCAGCAGGGATTCCTGAACCACTATCTCTTTGATCTGGAGCCGTTCCAGTTCCAGGCGGAGCCGTTCCTCGGCCCCTTCAAAGGGAAAGGATGTGGCGTGGAAATCCCCTACGGAAAGGTCTATATAGGCCAGGGAAATGAATCTGGAGGTGGAAGAAAGGGCCGCCAGGTAGTTGGAACTTCCCTTGTCAAGGTAATCCTCGTCTACCGTGGTTCCCGGCGTGATCACCTCTACGACTTTACGCTCAATGACTCCCCGGCCTTTGGTCGGCTCGGATAGCTGCTCGCAGACGGCGATCTTCTTGCCGAATTTCAGGAGCCTGGCAATATAAGACCGCGCCGCGTGATACGGAATTCCGCACATGGGAAGTCCGTTACGGCTTGTTAAGGTGAGATTCAACAGGGCGGAAATTTCCAAGGCATCTTCGGCGAACATTTCGTAGAAATCACCTAAGCGAAAAAATAAAACATTCCCCGCGTTTTCCCGTTTTATCCGCCTGTATTGTTCGAGCATGGGACTCGAATCCACAGAACTGATGATTCCTCCCTACCGTCCCGCTTTGGCCAACAAGTTATTAATCAATTTTTCGGTAATATCAACAGTTGGGCTATACCAAAGTATGCCGGTATTTTCTTTATTCAAAACCATGCTGTACCCTTCACTTTCCGCAATAAAACGGATTTCGGTGTATATCTGATCTAAAAAAGTCCCCGATTGGGCCAGCTTGGTTTTCTGATCGTTGAGTTCCGCAGTCTTGATCCTGAAATATTCCTTGAGGTATTCGGATTTCCGGTAAATCTCATTCTCCAGCCTGAGCGAACGGGCCTCTTCGCCGTTTGCCGTGGCGTCCAGTTGGGCGCTTTGCAGGGACAGGATTTCCGCCTTCATCCGGTCCAAATCCGCCTGGATACGGGCGCTCCGTTCTTCCCATTCCCGCACGGCCCGGGAATCCCGGAAAAAAGACGAATACACCTTAGCCAGATCCACCACCGCGAAACGGGTGAGCTGCTGGGCTTCCGCGGAAAAAACCAGCAGTACGAACAAAAAGCCGATTAACGTACCGCGTTTTATCATGCTTCCCATCATATACTAATACGTGGCCAGAGTAAAGGATACTACAAAATCAAACGGCCCGATGGCCCCCGGTTTCCATACCACATTGCCGTTCTGTATGCTGAAACACCGGGCGAACTGCAATTTGAGGGGGAACTGGGGTATGGAAATACGGGGCCCGAACCCGAAACTGAACCGCAGGTCCTCCGGGGTAAAATTGTGAAAAAAGTCATAGGGCGTCTTCGACATGGCCGCCAGATCGAAGAACAGGTCGAAGGACACCATCCCCGGAAGCAGGGGGAACCGCAGTTCCGCCCAGTTTTCCCACAGGACTTGGCCCCGGTTGGTCCGCTCCCCCGACCAGCCCCGCCCGGTGAACATGCCGTCCACGGAAAGTTTATTGGCGTCTTCAATTTCCGGAACCCTACGGCCCGGTTGGGGCAGGATGAAGGAAAGCCCGCTGTGTATGCCGAATACCGTTTTGAAACTGTAGGTGTCCGTTATCGGCAGATTCAGGAGGGTAACGAAGGCTTCGGCCTTGGTGTCCGTTCTGACATAATGTTCGCGTTCTATGGGCAGTATACCGTAATACGCCAGCCGCTGAATGCCGTAATACCCTCTGGAAGGGTCATAGTAAATATCCCGCTGATCCAGGGAGACTGCGGACCAAAAGGAAAAGGCCGGCACGAACTGGCTGTTCCGGTCCCGCAGTACGGGATCAAAGGCCCTGTAGAGGGATTCATCGTATTTATTCTGAATCCAGCCGGTCCTGATCCCCCCGTTAAGCCCCAAATTCCCCAAAGCGGTAAGCCAGCGATAACCGGTGGAAAACCCCAAAGAAAAACTGAACTGATCATAGGACATCCAGTACTCACGGGGCGGAATTTTGCCGTGGCTCACATAATCTTCATAGGAACTAAACCCATCGGGATAGGCGTAGTCTTCGTCCCCGTTAAAGAACGGAAAAACGCTGTCCATAAAGGCAAGGCGTTTTATATGCTGGAACGTAAAGTCAAAACCGCCGGATAAAGGCAGGCCGAGGATCCAGCGCTGGGTATAGGTAAGGGACAGGGTTTGGGTATCCTGGTTCGCGTTGAGCTCCGCGCCCAGCATGTTGCCGTACCCCAGAAAATTCCGGTCGTTAAATTTGATAAGCCCCGATATGGGGAAGGCGTCGGGATCCGTACTGCCCGAAAAAGTTATCCCCAACTGAATGTCGGTGGTAAGTTGTTCTTCGACATTAAAAATAAGGTCCATCAGGTTGTCGGTGCTTCCCGGTGTCGGCTCGGGAACAATACTGGAAAAATACTGCAAATTCATCAGGTTCCGGTAGGCTTCCATTACTTTTGCCTTGGAAAAAATATCCCCCGGTTCCAAAGGAATTTCCCTCAATATCACCTTGTCCTTGGTTTTGTTATTCCCCACGACAACGATTCTTTCGATGTGGGCCCTGCCCCGTTCCACAATTGTTATATGGTAAGAAATACTGCCGGTCTCAGGGTCCCGCCTCGGCTCCGGAACTATGGTGTTGAAGATATATCCGTTCTCGTAGTACAGATCCGCCACCCGCTGAATATCCGCTTCCACCCTCCGGGCGTTTACCGTGTCTCCAACCTTGGAGTGAATCAAATCCGCAAGCTGTGCGGTCGAAAAAATCTGGTTGCCTTCAAAGGTAACCCCGTTAAAATTGTATATACGCCCTTCGTGTATCCTGAAGGTGAGGGACAGGATGTTGTTGCCTTTTTCGTCCTTATGGGCGTCCTGAATCACGTCGGTCACTTCGGCGTCTATATATCCCCGGTCGTGATAATACTGGGTAATGGCGGCCCGGTCGGCAACGAGTTTGGCTTCCTGAAAAGCGCCGTCATTCAAAAGCCCCTTGGTTTTTAAGGAAAGCTGCCCCCTGAGCGTCCGGTCCGAAAAGATGGCGTTGCCTTCAAAATAGAAGGCGTCTATGGTTATCTTATCCCCTTCGGTAAGGAAGAAGGTAACCGAAATGGTTCCGTCCCGGTTGGTCTGGGATTCGGAACGGACAGTGATATCGGGATACCCCTTTTCCAGGTACTTGTTGATCAGCGCCCTCTCGTCCGCCCGCAGTTTAAGCTGGTTCACCACGTCGTTCACCTTGAGGGTGATCGCGTCCATAAGCTCGCTGCGGCGAAGGCCGCTGTTACCGACAAAACTTATCCTGGAAACAATGGGCCGTTCGGTAACCACAAAGCGTATAACCACCTCCGTCCCCGAAGCATCCGCCGGTACGGCGCTGGGAGATATAACGTCAAAGTATTCCAGGGCATAAATTCGCCCCTGGAGTTCCCAAAAAACTTCATCGGAAAAGGCCCGGCCCAGGAAAGGCGCAATAACGCCTTCCAATTCCGACATTTTGACATGGTTGAGCCCTTCAAAAACTACATTCCGGATGGGTTTTCCCAAATACCATTCCCCCTGTTCCTGGGCAAACCCTAAACCTGCCGTAAACAGAATGCAAACCGCCAATGGGACAAAACCCAACCGTCGTGCGAGACCTAATCTTCTGCGCATCTAAACTCCTTCCAACTAAAACAGCCATCTCCACGTCAACGTGAAGGACGCATCAAAAAACGATTGATACTTAAGGGGCGCGATATTCCAGCGTATATCAAATAATGGACTGCGGAGTTCTATACCAAGATCAGCCTCAAAGGTATATCCCCCCATTTCCAGCTTATTCCTGTCATATTGCAACAAAACACTTCCCTGAAAAAACATATCTGAACTGAAGTATTTACCAAAGAAAACAGCCGTATTATCAAAATAGTTACCCCTTTCTCCGTTGTCAACCGGGTTCCATCGGGAAGAAATGAAATTTTGTACTATAGGAGAGCGAAAGGTGAACATATCCAGACGGGTAAAGTTGCGGATTACCCGTTCCATGCGGCGGAAAAGCAGTGATTGGGAAAAAAAATCGACCCCGGAAAACACGATGTTTTGGACTCTGGCCCCCTCCCCTCCCCCGGAGGGAAGCCCGGTCAGGTTCTGCCCCATAAGGGAGAGTATCTCAACCTGGGAAAGGGGCGGGTTGGCCTCGAACCGGGCAGTAAAATCCATCAGCGGGGCGTTATCCACAATCATGGAAATGGTAACCGGCCCGTCGTCGATGCGGTCCCGGGTTTCCGCCCGCACCGTAATCCGAGGATCAAACTGAATTTCGTTCTCATTGAAGAGCAGGGTCCCCTCCCGGATATAAAAACTCCGCTGGCCATAATAGAGAGAACCGCTCCTGAAATCCACATCGCCGATTATGGAAAAGCGGCTGGTTTCGGAATCGTTTGTGATTTTTACATTTATCCCAGCCGCGGCGGAAGCCTGTAACAGGGGATAATCCGCCGAGGGCCAAAAAAATTCCACTTTTTTGCCCGTGGTCAGGGTAAAATCCGCGATAATCCCTATACCGCCCCCCGAAGAAGGCTGATCCATGGCGGCGCTGATTCCCTGGGTGTCCAGGATTATTTCCGTATCCTCTCCCAGGAGGTTCCCGGAAAGGCGCAGCCGGGAATCTCCCATAAAGATATTCATGGTACCCGAAGCGCCTCCGTGGGCCACGATCCCCAGAATTTCAAAATCAAAGGGGACGGGATATTCCGGGGGAGCGTTAATGTCTATGCTGAAAGTATTGGGAATCCAGCGATCAAACCGGAACCAGCCCGACACCATGCCGTATCCCTTTCCCGCGGGCACCTGTATGGGGCCGAAACGCATCTCGTTGCCTTCAAGGATCACCGTCATGGGGACCGGGCCGAGTTCGGCGCCCAGGTATTGGGGGATCTCAAGGCGGACGCTGTTTCCCCTGGCCATCCCGAAGAATTCCGGGTCTCCCAGGGGGCCCCGTATATCCATCGAGACGTTAGCCAGTCCGCCGGTAAGGGCAACCACGTCCTTATGGGGTAACAGGCGTCCAAGGGCGGTAAGATCGACGTACAGGTTCGACGCACGGGCGTCTATCATATTGGCGGCAATGGTTCCGGCCATGGCGCCCCGGATGGGGGACGGGTAGGAAAGCCCGGCGTAGAAGGACCCATCGTTGGTAATACGGAACCGTATCATGTCACGGGGACCGCCGGTAAGGGCGACGAGGGATTCGCTCCGGGAAAACGAAAGCTGAAAGGGTTCCGCAAGTTCCAGGGCGTCAAGGCGTATATGTTCCACGTTGACGATGCCGGAGAAAGCATTCAGCGCTTCCTTCAGGGTAAACCAGCTCCTGAAAGGTTCGAAATCCGCTTCCGCGGTAAAGGTACCGTCAATCCTCCGGCCTACGGCAATCCCCTGGAATTGTCCGCGGGCCCAAACCGCGGAATCCCGGCGGTTTAACCGGAACAGGGGCAGTTCCGCTTCAAGGCTCCCATAGCTCACCCTCAGGTCCCGGACGGCTAGTTCATCCTCAGTAAGCGAACCCCGGGCCGAAAGGCTTATCACATTCTCGTTATACCTGGCGGTAAGGGACGACAGGGACGCCGTTAGTTCATAGGGGCCGCCCACCGTCCAACGCAGATGCCCTTCTCCGGCGGCCACGGCGTTCGGAATGAGGACGGATGCCCGGCCCAACTGCATTTCTTGTCCTGACAGGCGCAGATCCGCAACACCCTTTTCGTAAACGCCTTCAAGGTTATACGTTTCACGGCCGAACTCGTCTTCCAGACGGAGGAAAAGGGTGATCGGAGACCGGGCCGGCCTGGAATCGGCGGTATGCTCCGGGGCCGGAACCCCGGAAACCGGTAACTCCGCCTCCGCGTCCCCGCCCCAGGAAATGGTTGCCCGGCCGAAAAGACCGCCACGCCCGTCGTCAAATACGATGTCGCGGAAGAACACGCCGTCCTGATCCGCCCTCCCGGTAAGCCGCAGGGAGGAGGAAGAAGACGCCGGGGTTGCCAGATCGCTTATTTCCAGCCGGGTCAGGTCCGCCACCCAGGACATGGGGGAATCGTAGCGCAGGGACGAAAGGAAATTCATATGGAAAAACTGCTCCCCGAAAGGGATGGGGATGGAAGCGGCCTCTGCATACCCGGAATACCCGCCCTGAGAGGTCTGGGAGATATAAACCGAAAGGCCATAGGAACCCTGGACGCTCAACGTGCGCTGATCCAGCACGGCCCCTTCAAGATAATAGGACATATTCAGATACGAAGCTATCAGAGAAAAGGCAATGTCGTTGAGATTATAAAAATCCAGGTATCCCGACAGTTCCGCCGCGTTGCCGGCCAGGATAATGCGGCTTTCGTTCAATTCAAAATGCCGGTCCGTCCCGGAAATCGAGGCCAGGGCGAAAAAATCGCTCCGGCCCTGGTAGGCAATGACAAAACGGGGGGCGTTGTAAAGGATTTGATTGAAGTCGGTGTTTATGAAAACCTCGGTGGTAATCGAAGTGTCGGCGGCAAGCAGGAACGCCGGTTCGGGAAGGGCGGGGACTATCGCCAGGGGACGAAACATACGGAGAATATCGTCTACGGAAAAAGTATCCAGAATCAAACTTGCCTGAAGATGCCGGGGTTCGTAATCCAGGGAGCCTTCCAGGGAAAGGCTGCTTATCCGCGCCTCTTCACCGGCTTCCGCGCCGGCAAACCGCAGGGCGGAAAACCCGAAGCTAAGGCTCTCGTCTTCCCGGCGTATATCGGCGTCCAGGGCGGTAAAGAGAACCGGGCCCATAGATACGCCGTTCCCGAAGACGGTAATGGTCCGGTCCCGGTCATACGAGATTACCGTAAAGTCGGCGTTTATCAGGTCCTCGTTGGAACCGGAGGGATCCGGGACAAGGCTGAAATCGTTTACGGTGATCCTGCCGTTGGGAGACAGGGTTTTCAAGTCGAGGCTCCCGGTATACGCGATATCCCCCTGGGGAAAGGCGAGGGACAGGCGGCGGAAACGCACATATTCCCCGCTGCCCGCCGCGGTAACGGCGTAAGAAACATTGGCGGAGGGAAAGATCTCTCCCATTTCGCCGGAAAGGTCCAGAGTGTAGGCAACGCCGTCCTGAGCGGAGGCCTCAAAAGACGCCGACCCGTTGACGCTCAGGCCGAGGACGGAATCATACGTCTGCCAGGGTCCCGACAAAGAAAGAAGAAACCGGGGAGTAAAATCCCGGCCTTCAAAACGCCCGAAAAAACGCCGGGTGTCAAAGGTATAGCCCAGGGAAAGATCGAAGGATCCCGGGTCTTGCGGACTTACCGCCCCGGAAAACCGGTCCCCGGTCTTTTGAACCTCTATCTTTTCGGGATCAAGGATAACGCCGAATTGAAGGGTTCTGAAGCTGAATCCGTCCCCGCTGAACGAGGGGATGACCAGATCCAGGTTTCCTTCCCTAAGCCGGGTATCCAGTTCCCCGTTGAACCTGCTGTTCATCCCCATTGCCATAGACCGGCCCGGAAAGGCTTCCAGAGACGCCTTCCCTTC
>JAIRSL010000056.1 GCA_031255475.1 Treponema sp. | reverse complement strand
GGGGAATACGATGACGCTTCCATGCCGCTGGAAGCCGAAGATTGGCAGGAAATCAGAAAAACCATAGAAGACGCTTCAGAAGAAATTGACATTGCCGTTTTGACCAGCCTGATGGACGGGCTCTTGTCCCGAAAGCTGTTAGAACGACGCTGAAAATTTCAAATAACAAAAAACCGTCGGAAAACCCATAGAATGATGCGATTTCTTCTTAAGCGCCTGCTATTCCGGTGTCATACATCGGCCATTGCAAAGCCGGTAAAAATCGGCTGCTTTTTTACCGGGTAAACACCGTCCTCCGGAGAATTACCAGTTGCTATATCCGCCTCCGGCGCGATCACGGCGGGGTTTGTCCATAGCTTCATTCACCCGAAGCTGGCGGCCCTCAAATTCCCGACCGTTGGTCCCCGCTATAGCGGCGGTGGCTTCTTCATCCGTACTCATTTCAATGAATCCGAATCCTTTGGAGTTGCCGGTTTCACGATCAAAAATGATCTTGGCTGAGGCAACACTGCCGAAACCCGAAAACAGGTTCCGCAGACTATCCTCGGTAGTGTTGTACGAGAGATTACCGACATACAGTTTCTTAGCCATTGAGAAAATTCCTTCTCCCGGAATGCACCTGGAGTTTGCACAAACAAAGGGTTTTCACGCCGAAGGTCTGAACAAACCGGAGGTTACCGTGTCCGGGCACACTTAATTATTCACGCCCACAAAAAATGGACGACTCCTCTTCCTGCCGGTCGACCCGGAAAGAAAATGGGATGCATATATAAACCGAAGTGAGAACAAATCGGATGAAGATGACCGAAGCGCTTTACTATAACGAACTGAGGAATTTTCCAAGAAATCCAAGTAACATAATCCTTCAAAAAACAACATCTTATACACAAAAAAATACCGTACTTTTGCTTGACAGTCAAGCCATAATCGATTATATTTCGCATTTTTGTTCCCTTTTAAGGATTTGATGCAAAAATTCCGCTTGCATGGGGAGGCCTCGCCGCAAGGCTCTTGGTTTGTATTATCCTGTCCGTATTGAAGGGAGCTTAGGGTAACGTAAAAAGCAGCTTAATGGCCTCTTTGATGTCCTTTACGGCCAGTCCCGGAACCACGCCCTCGCCGGGCGGGGCCAGAAACCGCTCAAACCCCAGGTTACGGGCCGTTTTTACCCGGCCGGCAATACGCCGTACCGGTCTGAGTTCGCCCGCAAGGGACAATTCCCCGGTCAGGGCGGTCCCGGCAGGCAGGGGAATGCCGGTTCTGGCCGAATAAAGGGCGGCCGCCAGGGCCAGGTCAACTCCCACTTCGGCGATGCGTATACCCCCGGCCACGTTGATGTAGAGGTCGTGATCGGAAAGCCGCAGGGAAAGGTGCTTTTCCAGAGTCGCGGCCACCCGGGAAACCCGCGCGGAATCGATACGGTCCGAGAATACCCGGCTTACGGCGCCCTTCGCGGGTACCGTCAGAGCCTGGATCTCCACCAGCAGGGTACGGGAACCCTCCAGGACCGCGGCGGTGGCCACCCCCGGAGGCAATTCTCCGTCCCGGCTTACCAGAAACAGCAGGGAAGGATCCTCTACCACGGAAAGCCCCTGTTCTCCCATGGTGAAGATGCCGATCTCATCCACCGATCCAAAGCGGTTTTTCGCCGCCCGCAGAAACCGGCAGTCCCCGTCGTTGGCCGCAGAAGCGGGGCCCTCAAAGTAGAGTACCGTATCCACCATGTGTTCCAGAGACTTGGGACCCGAGATGAGACCGTCCTTGGTCACGTGGGCCACCAGGAACAGGGCCGCGTCATGTTCCTTCACCCATGAGATCAATTCATAGGAACAGAACTTCATCTGGTTCACCGTGCCGGGGATAAGCCCCGCCTCGCCGGTTCGCAGGGTCTGGGCGGAATCTACCATGAGGATCACCGGTTTAACGGCGTTGACGATGGTTTCTATATCTTCCAGTTTCCCCGAACAGCAGATTTCGATGCGGCTTGCCGCCGCTCCGGAGATACCCAGCCTGTCCGCCCTCATGCGGACCTGGCCCGCGGATTCTTCCCCGGATACGTAAAGCACCCGTCCCCTGGTATCGGCTGCGGCGGCGGCCTGGAGCAGCAGGGTAGACTTGCCTATCCCCGGTTCGCCCCCCACAAGGATGGCGGACCGCTTCATGATGCCCCCGCCCAGTACGCGGTCAAGCTCGGCAATGCCGCTCCCTATACGGCTCCCCTCCTGGGGGTCCACCGAAGACAGAGGCAGAGATTGGGGCGCTTCCCTCCGGCCGCCGGCAAGACCCGCCGGACTGCTCCGGCTGCTTACCGCCGTCTCAATAAGAGTATTCCACTCCCCACATTCCGGGCACCGGCCCAGCCATTTAGGTTCCTCATGGCCGCAGGAAGTACATTTAAAAATGCTGGTACGTTGTTTCTTCACAGAAAGGACAGTATACCATATCGGGATAAAATAGAAAGGCGGCGAAGAAAACAAAACCGGGCTTCTGCGTTTACTTTTTCCACCTCGAATAAGTCAAAAAAGTAAGGAAAAGAGAGAATTTTCTCTTAAAACTTCTTCGATTTCTTTGACTTGGCAGTTGCAATCTCTTCAATTTTGCTTGTTTTTCAAGAATTTGAAAGTAAATGCAGTGACCCTGGAAAACAAAACCGGATTTACCATTCGGGGACTCTTCCGGTGAATCTGAAGAATTCGGGCGCATCCCCGCCTACGGCGGGGACCGGGCTATCCGGGGCTTCGCACCCGGCATAGCCGGGTCTGCTTCGCACCCCTCCTATCCCTTGCGCGTTCGCGGGGTAAAAAAACCGCCGCGGCCGGATACGTGACCGCGTCTCCATCGATGAACATCCGAAGGTTGTTGAAGAGAAGTCCCGCGCGGAGGATTGGGAGGGGGACACCATAGAAAGCGCCGGAAAAAGCGCCTATGTAGCCATGTTTGTTGATCGGAAAACAAAGTTTCTTCCGGCGAAAGTAATGCCGGACAAGACAGCAGCGGCCTTGAACAGGGCCGCTGTCCGCGCCTTCAAGCCGGTACCCGTGGGGATGCGGAATACCCTGACGCCGGACAATGGCAAGGAATTCGCCGCGCACAAGAGCCTGTCGCAGGCGCTCGGACTGGACATCTACTTCGCCCATCCGTACCGGTCATGGGAG
>JAIRSL010000044.1 GCA_031255475.1 Treponema sp. | reverse complement strand
TTTAAAATCGGTATCTGTATAATGGCCGCCGGTATTTTTGGGCTTCTTTTGAGCGGAACCGGCAAAGTTATTGTCGTTGCCAACATGGTACTCTTCAGTTTTGGGGAACACATCATTATGCCCGTGCGCAGTACCATCTCTCTGGATCTGGCGAAACGGAATCAGGGAGGCGCTTCCCTGGGCGTCACTACGGCTATCAGTAATGTGGGAAACATAGCGGGGTTTGTGGTTGTCACGGCCCTGTTTTTTGTTTTTTCCCGCCTTGGATTTGAACGGACCGATTTGCTCAGGTTTAAGTCGGTATTCGTCCTTTCCGGGATATTGATGATAGGGGCGGTAGTAACGGTTTTAGCGCTCGGGGAATCTCCCGTCAGGGCCGAACGCCGGCGTTTCTATTTTTCTAAGAAATTCTTCAAATTCTACATGCTGGAAGTCTTTTACGGAGCGCGTAAACAGATTTTCATCACCTTTGCGCCCTATGTACTTATCCTGCAATACGGCGCGGACACGTCGATTATATCCATGCTCCTGGCCGTATGCGCCGTGTTTGGTTTCGTTTTAAGCCCCCTCATGGGGCGGCTCATTGACAGGCTGGGGTATAAGCTCATCATGGTTACCGATACCCTGATTCTCGTCGTTGTCTGCCTGCTGTACGGGTTCGCCCACCGGCTTTTCCCGGTCCGCATAGCGTTTATTGTGGTCTGCGCCAATTATATCCTGGATTCCGTCATCTCCCTGGCCAGCATGGCCAGCAACGTATATGTTCAGGACATTGCATCCGGGCCGGAAGAAATCACCGCCACTTTGTCTACGGGGGTGTCGGTGAACCACGTAATCAGCATCATTATCGCCCTCATGGGCGGCTGGTTATGGAAGATCGCCGGCATAGAGGTGCTTTTTTCCATGAGCGCCGTACTGGGGATTCTCAATTCCATCTATGCCGCGACTATCAAAAAATCCGACGTATCCGAAGGCTTTCCCGAAACCGAAGTTTCGGGAAAAGAGCCTTAATCTCCCCGTAGCATACACACGGGGACATTCGGGCTGTGCGCGGGTCCTTAGGGCAGCGTATTGCCCGCAGCTAAGTAAATTTCATACCATTCTTCGCGAGTCAGCGTAATATCCGTTGCTTTCACGCAGTCCCGGAGGCGGCCGGTATTCATGGTGCCGGTAACGGGCTGGAAGGCGGCCGGATGCCGAAGCAGCCACGCCATGGCAATAGTGGTGTTGGATACCGAATACTTCCCCGCAATTTCGTCTATCTTCGCGTTGAGTTCGGGAAACTTCTTGTTCCCCAGGAATACTCCCTCAAAAAAACCGCACTGAAAGGGAGACCACGGCTGAATCGTAATGTTTTCCAGACGGCAGAAATCCAGAACGCTGCCGTCCCGGTCCACCGCCCAGTCGTCAAGCATGTTCTCGTGGAGGCTTTGAGAGATCATGGTGGCGTTGGTGATGGAAAGCTGCAGTTGGTTTGCCGCGATTGGCTGTTTGACGTACTTTTGCAGGAGCCGGATCAGCGCCGGACGCTGATTTGATACTCCGAAGTGCCGTACCTTGCCCGAAGCGTGCAGTATGTCGAAGGCTTCCGCTACCTCTTCGGGTTCCACCAGGGCGTCGGGACGGTGTAGCAACAGTACGTCTATGTAGTCTGTTTTGAGCCGTGTAAGGCTGCCGTCCACGGATTTAAGGATGTGATCTTTGGAAAAATCAAAGGCGATTCCCGGTCTGATGCCGCATTTCGTCTGGAGTAGCACCTTTTCCCGGACAGAAGAGCTCATTCCGACCGCTTCCGCGAAGATGGATTCGCAGGTTCCGCCGCCGTATACGTCGGCGTGGTCAAAGAAATTGGCGCCCAATTCCAGGGCAGTCTTAACAAATGTTTCGGGCTCCGTCCCGGATAGCCGGTTGATCCGCATACATCCTACGGCGATAACCGGAACCGCAAGGCCCGTTTTCCCCAAATTGATAGTTCTCATACGCAACGCTCCTTCATGGTAATAATTCTGATCATTGGCTTGTTCCCAAAATCTGATATGCAGTCTATATGTTCATATAAACATTAAGTCAATAGGTCCGTAACCCGGCGCGGCCTGGGTTCTGAACCCGTGAGGGTTTCCCAGGACTGAAGTTTTTGGAAGGCCCTGCGGGATAGTATATTTTTTGCCGGCTTGCTACACTAAAAGCCAGATTTATGCGAAAAAAATCCGTTGCGGCGCAGCCAATAATAGCAGACGAATCTCCCGCGTATACCGTGTTCAGGGTTCTCTGCCGTCCCGCCCTCAGGACGGCGGCGCTGCGGGCGGCAAAATCCATGGTGTACAATTTTTTCTTCTTGCAGTACAAGGCCGCTCTTTTGCCGGGACGTATTCCCGTGACGCCCGTGGATCATCCCCTGGACAAAGAAATACCCTTTACCCCCGGATGGGTAGCCGTATACCTGGATTTTGTGGCCTTCTGGATACGGATGATAGGGTTCCTGCTTACCCAATACGGCCGCCGCGCCGGGGATCTGATCGTAGATTTTATTGATACCCTGGGAAAACTCTACGCCTTTGCCGCGGAAATATACACAAAAAACCTGTCTACCACCAGCCGCCCCCGATACTACGGGCATCCCCGGTTCGTGCTGATTCATGCGGCGGACCCGCATCTTATGTGCGTCCCTTCCCTGCATGTGATGGTTGTCATCAGGACATATACGAAATTCAGGGCGATTATCCGTTCCCTGGGGGATGAAAAGCGGTTTGCCCCCCAAATTGAGGAACTCCGCCGGGACGCCGTGAAAATCACCGAGGCCATTCTCTACGTCAAGCAGCATAGCGTAAACTGTGTTTCCGCCGCCATGTACGCCATGTCTTGTTTCGACCCCGCCCTCTTTTCCGGGGAAGAAGCGGCGGATTTTACCGCCGAGCTTTTCACCCGTCCCGGTTCTCCGGAGAAAAGCGAAATCCTGCGGGCTTACATCCTTAAAAAGTACCGGCAATTTATGGAAGAAGGGGAGCGCGGGACGGACTGGAAAGCGCCGCTGTTAGCGTTTCTGTCGGAAAGGCCCGGAACCGGCGGGAGACAATAAGCCCGGCCCTGAAACAGGGGCGGCGGCAACGGCATTACTGTTCACCGTCCTGCCGGTCCCCGGACGCGCATTTTTCAAAGTCTTCCCAAAGCCGGTCCCTGACCGGAGGCGGCGCGATAACGCGGATGGTTTCCCCTTCCGGCAGCGGGTCCTGAAACGCCAGGGAACGCGCGTGAAGGCGTATGCCCCCGTTCCTTTCGCTGCGCCTGGCGCCGTATTTCAGATCCCCCTTGACATGGAGGCCCAGGGCGGCAAGCTGGGCGCGTATCTGGTGGCTCCGCCCCGTGGCCGGTTCTATCTCCAGAAACAGATAATGGTTCCCGTACCCCGCGATTCTGTAACGGAGTATTCCCCGTCTGCGCCCCGGTCCGTCCGTATCAAAGGCGATGCTTTTGTTGCGCCTTCCGTCATGGTAAATCCAGTGAACCAGTTCCCCTGTCTCCGGCAGGGGGCAGGGATGCTCCCGGCCTGTAGAGGATCGGGGCGTTTCGACGACGGCCCAGTACCGCTTTTCTACTCCGCCGGCATTCTTCGCAAAAAGAAAGGACGCCACCGTAAGCGCGGCCCGGGTCCGGGCAAAGAGGATACATCCCGAAACCGGCACGTCCAGCCTGTGCACTGCCGTAACCGGAAAGGGGCGGCCCTTTTCCCCGGACAATTCTTCTGTCCCGTACCGTTCGGTTAATAACCGGGGAAGATCCGTCATGCCGGGACCGGCCCCTTCCACCGCTTCTCCCGGCAGCTTGTTGACCGCCAGATACCGCCCGCTCAGGTACAGAAGCCGGGATTCCGGGCCGCAGGGAGTTTCCGAAGGGTTCATCCGTTTCCTCCATGTTCTGTTTTAATGAGGCCTCGGCGCATTTTTTCGTACAGTATCCGTTCCGCTGCTTCTTCAAGCCGTTCCCTGGGGAGACGCCCTTCCCCAAGAGCCTGGAGAATGGCGGCGTGAACCTCCGTCAGATTTCCGGGCCAGGCCATTACCATGTCCACCCCGGCGTTCAGGGCGTCCACAGCCGCGTCTTCCGGGGAAGGGGCGAAAGCCGCGACCGCGCCCATGGAAAAATCATCCGCCAGGATGATGCCGGTGAAGCCCAGTTCTTCCCGGAGCCATGTCCCGATTATCAGGGGGGACAAGCTGGCGATACGGGCGGAGTCGCGGGAGGGAACCAGGACGTGGGACACCATGAGGGCGGGTATCCCCGACCGGATCAGCGCAGTCATGGGAGCGATCATCCGATCAAGTTCTTCCCCATCCGCATAAAGGGTTACCGCGTCCTTGTGAGGGTCCGCGCCGGTATTTCCGGGGAAATGCTTAACCACGCAGCTTATCCCCGCGGCCTCCATACCCCGGACAAACGCGGCGGCCGCCCTTTCCACAAAAACAGGGTTGGGCCCGTAAGAACGGTTACCCAGGAAGGCCCGGTTCTCTTGGGTCAAGGGTTCCGCCACCGGCGCAAGGTTCATGGTAAGGCCCAGGGAGCGGATCTCCCGGCCCGATCTGCGTGCTGTGGACTCCACGTATTCCAGGGCTATATCCCAACCCCGCCCAACGGCCATCTCCCAATACACGGCGGGCGCTGAAAAACGGCCCACCCCTTCGCCAAAACGGTGAACATTCCCTCCCTCGTGGTCCGCCGCTATAAACGGGGGAATCGTGACGGCGGCCAAGGTTCCCCGGACAGCGGCCGCCTCCGCAGCCGCCGCCAGAAACGGGGCCACCCGGCTTTTTTCTACGGACAGATTGTACTTAAAGAGCAGTATCCCTCCGGCGGGAACCTGCTTTAACAGGGCCTTCACGGGTTCCTCCAGGACGCCCTTTCCGTCTATCCCCGTAAGGATCGTCTGAGCCGCCAGGGTCCTGTCGTCCAGGGACCGCGCCAGCTGGCCGGCGTATTCCCGCAGGGCGTATTCACTGCCGGCGCTCCCGGAAACGCCCGGCGGCGTCCCGGTCCCGGAGGATTCCCCATGCAGGACAACCACGGGAAAGGGGAGGCACAGGGCCATAAAAAGTAAAAAAACGCGATGCATAGTTTACCATACTACAATCCGCCGGTGAACGTAAATTGACAAGATGACGGCAATTCCAAATTTAGCCGCCGCCTGCCGGAAAGCCCGCCGCCGGGATTAATAATTAAACCTGCCGTGTTACCGGCCCGTGCACTCCGTTCCGGCAGCAATGGACGGGGCGTTGCGTAACTCATACAACCTGTATTTCCCGCGTTACGCTTTCACAATTATCGGCGCTCACCGTTACCCGTATTTTCCCCGCTTCTTTCGGGCGGATAACCGCCAGGGCGCGGCCGTCAAAGACGCTTCGCGTAGTGTCAAAACAATTTTCTTCCGATGCAGGATCGGCGCTGCCGAAGCCGAGGAGTTCCCCCGTTCCTTCAACTTCAACCGCAATCTTTTTACGCAGATTATGCCAAAGATTACCTCTTCCGTCGGTTAAAGCTATTTCGACAAAAGCGAGGTCCCGGTCGTTTGCGCCGATGGTTTCCCGGTCAACGCGGGTATCCAGCGTGGCTTCACCTGAGGCGCTTTCCAACAGGCAGCGTCCCCGCTCTTTGCCGCTCGACCATGCTACGGCTTCCAGTTTGCCCGGCTGGTATACTGTGTCGAATTCCGCTTTGAAACCATTCTTTTCACCGGCTTTCTGTCTGCCCAATGAAACGCCGTTAAGCAGCAGTTCTACTTCCGCAGTATCCGAATATACCTCAACCTTGACGGGTTTGCCTTCAAAGCCGGGCCATGTCCAACCGGCGACCGAATCGCTCCAGCCCCAGGGGGAAGGCGCGGCGGTGTCATGATAATGTTCCGGGCGCTGTACCGCGATATAAGGCTCTTTACGCAAGCCAAAAACAATTTCCCGATAGTACGAGGCGGGCCGGCGGCAGCCGGTAATGTCTATGTCCCCGCACCATGCCAGCAGCCACGGGTAATCGCCGAAAAAATTGAAACGGATGGCGGAACCGCCGGAATAATCAATCTTGCCGATGCCAGCTTCGCCGATGTAATCCCAGCCGGTCCAGGAAAAGTCGCCGATGATATACGGGTTATCCTGTACGAGCCGCCAGTTCTTTGCGATATTTCGGGGGAAGGTTTCCGCGCC
>JAIRSL010000033.1 GCA_031255475.1 Treponema sp. | reverse complement strand
CAGGGTCTCCCCCATCGCCTTCACCACATCCTCAAAGGGGCCGGAAAGCAAGGGCATTGAAGATGAGAACATCAGGTTTATGGGATAATCGAAATCTTCTACCACGTTGCCGGCAACGTCAAGACCGTTGATGTTGGGAATTCGGTCCCGCATCCGGATCAGCCGGTCCATGTACCCGTAACATTTCTTGCCCATCCTCCAGGCGGCCCCCGCCTCGAACGCCGTGTCGCCGCAGGGTTCCTGCCCGTTATAATCATTAAGATCCGCAAGAAAAATGTCACAGCGGCCAAGCTGTTTCTGCCAGTGGTCAAAAAGTTTGCAGGCCCGAATCACCGGGTCTTCCACATCCCGGAACAGATCCTCCGCCCCGTCAAGGGGGGAAACCGCGTTGTACCCGTGTTCTTCACAAACAGCCTTCATGCGCCGGTATAGCGCCGCCCCGTCATCACGGTAACGGACCGGGCTGGACAGAAAAACTGTTTGCCGGGCCGCGGAACCTGCCGGCCCGGCCATGTCCCTGTCCTCGGGGGGATCGCGGTAATCCCGCTTTTTCCGTTCATCAAGATCCGTCATGACCGCCTTCAGGCAGTCGTGAAAATCGCCTTCGATCAGCATGGCCGCGGCGGTCACGCTGGGCACAAAAGGCATATCCGCGTAGGGATGCCCCTGGTTATCCCTGGTCCGTACCGCCAGGCTGTCGTCAAGGTGAATATACGGGTCCTTGCGTATGATGGGCCGTTTGTCCCTGGTAAACCCGTAGAGGAGCCCTCCCCCGGCAAAGGTCATGCCCATTTCAAACAACGTGCCGCCGTCTGGTTCGGCGCCGCGGAACTGTTCAAGGTCCGCGATGATAATATCGGTCTTTTCGATTACCTCCCGGAGGTTTGCGAAAATCTCGTCGGCGTTTTTGCGCGGATCCGGGTGATCGAGCTTTAACGGATAATCATTGGGAAGCACCACGGTAAAGCCGTAAAATTCGGCCAGCTTACGGCGTCCGTGCCATTGGGAATACCCCCGGGGATAAAAACACTGGGGCCCGGCGATATAGAGGCCAAAGGATTCATAGGGATTCATGATATCCCATTATACCCCGATTACATCGATAAGCAAGCGCAAAAAACGATCGTAAGCCGCATGCCGGCCCATGGCGATTTCCGGCAGATCGTTCCAGGCGTGATGATGCCGCCGATCCAGAACCGTCATGCCCAGGGTAAGACCGTTCCCGGTCTCAATTCCGACGCGGCCCCTGACTGTTTCCACCAGGGACGGATCAATCACATAGGCCACGGCCATGCAGTCAATGACCGCGCAATATGCGTCAAAACCCCGGTTTCTTACAAAATCTATCGCCGTGGCGAGAAACCGAGCCTCCTTATTGGGGCGCCCGCGAAGCGATTCGATTTCCCTGTCGGTAAAGTTAACGTCGAAATGGGTCGCCACATCCAGTCCCAGGGCGGTAAAGGGGATTCCGCTCCGGTACACAATATTGGCGGCTTCGGGGTCCACGTAGACATTCCATTCACTTTGCGGCGTATCGCCGGTGGCGTTGAGGAACGCATACTCATTGAATCCGAAGGCGCCGCTTATAGCCACTATTGACGCCACAAGAGGTCCAAGTTCCGGTTCTTTTATCAGCGCCATAGCGATATTGGTCATAGGGCCGGTGACCACCAGATGTACCTCCCGGGGATGCCGTTTGACCGTTTCAATGATAAGGTCAACGGCGTGGTATTTGCTGGGGGGCATAACCGGATCGGGAAGAAAATTTTCCCCCTGCCCGTCCTTGCCGTGGGTGAAAGGATCCCGGGGCGAGTCCCGTACCATAGGCCGCGCCATGCCGCGGGCTACCGGAATATCCGTCCGGCCAATCATCTCCAGGGTCTTGCGGGCGTTCGCGCAAGTCACATCCACGGGATAATTGCCGTTGACCGTTGTAACCGCCAGCAGTTCAATCTCCGGTGATTTGGCCGCCATGACAATCGCGACTGAATCGTCCATTCCGGGATCGCAGTCCAGTATGATCTTTTTCATGTTCATATCCTCCTTTACCGGGATGCGGCCCCTTGGTTTAATTCGGCAATAATTTTTACGAAGTATTCCCGCTTTCGCGGCCCGTCAAATTCCATGAAAAAAATACCCTGGGAATGGCCAAGAAACAGCTCTCCCCCCTCGATGATAAAGGTAAGGGAAACGCCGACAAGGGACGATTTTATATGACCGGCCGCGTCCTGGGGGGTGTCGTGCTGGTGCTTGAAATCAATCCGCGTCGGTATCAGGCGGTTTGTTTCATTCATAATATCCTCAAATCCCAGGGGGTCCCAAAACGAGGTAACGGTCAGGCCGGCGGTTGTGTGGGGAATATAGACAACACAGATGCCGTCGACAGCTCCGCTCTCCTTCACGGTCTTTTGTACCGTGCCGGTCAAGGCGATAAAATCGTTGTGTTTTGTCTGTAACTCAAAATGATATAGCATTACGCCCCTCCTTGTAGAACAATTTTGCTTTCCCGTACCCCGGCGCCGTCTTTCGCGAAAGCCCAGGGCCCGGCGCAGCCCCGGCCCGGCGTTTCCCCCAGCAGGGTCATTACAAAGCCGGCCAGAAGATTTATCGGCGTACACTGGAAGACCGGAAAGGAATCGGCAAAGGCGGAAGCCGGGGTAATCACAAACTCAAGTCCCCCGGTATCAAAATCATGCCAGGGTTGATCGGAGATTATCAAAAGCGGCCGTCCAAGGGACCGCATATACGCGATGACCTCTTTGGTCCGGCTTAAACCTTCGTTATTGGAAGAAGCTGCCACAACCGTGGCGATTGCCCGGGTCCGCCGGGCAAAGAAATTGAGGTGCATCCATTCCTCGCTGTTGATATGCATGGCGTATTGGCCGGTGGCCTCGAATACCTTGGCGTGACCGTACCAGGCGGTGGCATAATCGGGCCCGGCGCCCACAAAATCCCAGGCTTCCAGGGACTGCCAGGCGCGGGCAAGCGCCAACATCTGCCTGTCCATGCCGGGGAGCATCCGTTCCAGGGCCTCCGCCTGAACGCCGATGTCCCCCCGTATTGCCATGGCCGTATCCATAGTGTAACAGCCCCTTACTTCGCCGATTCGGACGGCGATGAGAAGCAGGGCCAGGATGGAGACGATGTATGAACGTGTGCCTGGCGCACTGCGAAAAGGCGGTATTGCCAAAGGCAGAATTCTTGTCGCGTTAAGACCCAGGGGAGAATCGGGATTGCCGGTTATCCCCAGTACAAAGGCCCCCCTGTCCAAGGCCCTGCGGGCCGCCTCCGCCACCCTCGCCACGTTTCCTGAATTGCTGACCATAATTACCAGGGGATTATGTGGCGCGGAGCCGAAATGTCTTTCATCATAAAAACGGGCTAAATCTATAGTACTCACCACCTCCACCGGCAAATGGGTCAGGCGCTCAAAGGATCTAAGGACAGCCATCGATGCCGCCCGGGAATCGCCGCATCCTGAGAGTATTATTCTCCGAAAAGAAAACAGTTCCGGTGTTGAAAACAGCTTGCGGACCTTCGGTTCCAGATCCTTGTATTGCCCGCGCAGTAATTCGGGAAGACTGAACACCTGCTCCCGCATGGGGTTTGTCATGCCGACGCCCCCCGGTACCAGTGCCGTTTACCGGCGGCCCTCTTTTGTCTATCCATGTCGCACAGGATGGCGCTTCCTTCCAGAGCAAGGCGGATACCCTGATCGTGGCCGGCTCCGGCCTGGAACTGTTCGCCGGTAACTATATTATCCGCCACGGAACAGACCGAACCGCCCCGCTTGCCAAACAGCGCCGACAGGGTGACGACAGCCGCGGATTCCCGGTCTCCGTTCAACACTCCCGCCCTGTCATAGATACCGGCTTTTTCAATATTCCAGGGCTGCAGGTACCCTCCAACTCCCGGTCTTCCGCAGCCAACCAGATCACTGTCCACCGACAGAGTCACCC
Source organism: Treponema sp. (assembly GCA_031255475.1). Taxonomy (GTDB): domain Bacteria; phylum Spirochaetota; class Spirochaetia; order Treponematales; family Breznakiellaceae; genus JAIRLK01. Next base: position 5,243 of record JAIRSL010000033.1, on the reverse strand, counting down.
CGACATGATAGGGAAGGTCCAGCAGTTCCGCCGCTTCTACCATGGCCAAGACTACTTCATAGCTGCTAACTGCCGGATAGCCCGCGTCGATATATGCCCTGGTCATCCCCTCATCCCGGACAACGCCGCTGCTGATGACGATGTCGCCGGGCCTGACGGTGTCCCCTATCCCGCCTGAACCGCCGACCCTGATATAGGTTGAGGCTTCGGTATATTCCATGAAATCATAGAGGGCCAGTTCCATTTCCGGCGATCCGCTCCCTCCGCTTACCACGGAAACATGGGCGCCCTTGTACCACCCGCTGTAGGTGGTAAACATCCCCGATTTACCCGTCATTTCAGGGTCATCCAGCAGGGACGATATGTACTCCGCCGGATCCGTGCGATAGGCGCAGAGGGGATCCCGTACCGTAAGAAGGACGATTTCGCCAACCCTGGCAGGATCGATTCCGGTTAGCGCAGGTTTGCCGTTGATGACAAGGCCGCGTTCCGGAATATTGGCGTAGTACTTATACCGTTTATGTATATCCTGTATTGATTCTTTGTTCCGTATATCACGGCTGTTCATGGTTCCGGTTTCTCCTTTTCTTCATAATGCTGTTTCATACTGTTTTAGCAGCAGGACCGCCTTTTCCCGTAATTCTGTCCTGTCCACGGGGGCGGGGCCGTGTTGGGCAATCGTAAAACCGGCGGCAATACTGCCCATGAGGCCGGCGGTCCGGGGGGAAAGGCCCTGGCAGTATCCGGCCAGGACGGCCCCTGACGAACTATTCCCGGCGCCGGTAGGATCGGCGGCATCAAAATCTCCGGCGGGGGCAACGGCTGTCCGTTGTCCCCCATGCAGCATCAGGGCGCCTTCGTTTCCCCGGCGGTAGAAAACCAGCGGAAGGCCGATGGACGCGAGACTGCGGATACAGGTTTCCTCATCGCCCGAAAAAAGCCGCGCCGCTTCGGTACGGTTTATGGACAGAATATCGACACGGGACGCGGCGTTTAGAACCTGTTCCCGTTTCTCCGGTACCGCGGAATCGGCGGATATTTCCCAGAGGAGCGTAAACCGATACTGCCCTTTTAGTTCACCGAGCTGATCCCAAAACCGGGTGTCCTCCGCGCCGCTGAAAAGGTACATGCCCCGGCAGCCTGAACAATGGGGGGCAATCCTGTCAATGCCGGCGGTAAAGCGCCGGTAATGTTCGGCCCCGTAGTGGGGCCGCTCAATCCGTTCGCCGCCGGGCAGGTACCGTACTACGGTCTGCGGAGTCGGCGCGTCAACCGGAAACATGGCCGCGGTAGACACACCGTGTTTCCTGAACCAGGGCCCCAGGACGCCGGAAAAATCATTCCCCCGGCCGCAGACCAGATAGACATCGCCGGCCCACAGGCGAATGCCGCTGTAGGCGTAAAGCCCGGCCCCGCCGCTGGTAATGACGGGCGGACCCGATTCGCTATGATAAATAGTATCAATAACCGCGGTGGACACCGCCAAATAACTCATCGTCCCTCATCCCCCGGCCACACAAGACAGGGCCCTTCGGGAACCGCGGTTTCCGGGCAGCAACGGCCCAATAACGATCGGCGCGTCCATCAGGGGTATCATCCCTTTACCGAACCGGCGACCAGTCCGTCAATAAACAACCGCTGGACACAAAGGAAGAACACCAAAACCGGCACAATCAGTATCAAAGCGCCGGCCATCATGACCCCCATGTCCAAATTGAACACATTGTTCATGGACAGGTATCCCAGGGTCGCGTTTCTGTTTTGCGTTTGCAGGAAGGTCGCGGTAAGAAGGTATTCATTCCAGGACATGAGGCCGACAATAATCGCCACCGTTACCAGGCCGGGAGATACAACCGGAAGCATCACCTGGGTAAATACCTGCCACGAGGACGCCCCGTCAATCCGGGCCGCCTCCTCCATCTCCCGGGGTATGCGCAGGAAAAAGGTCCGCATAAGAAATACCGCCGTAGGCATATACAAAGCCGCATGGAGGATTCCCACCACGTTCAAGTTTCCCAGAAGCCGCAGCTTTGACAGCGCCGAATACAGGGTAAACATGAAAAGCTGGATGGGAATTGTCATGGCCACCATAAAGTAGACGATCAGGGCCGGTACGATTCGTATCCGGTTCTTCGCCAGCACGTAGGCCATGGTGGAAGAGCAGAAAAGAATAACGACGATCCCCGTTCCGGTAAGGATAACGCCGTTGACGAAACCCGGGCCAAACTCCCCCCAGCGCCAGGCGCTGCGGAAATTGTCAAAGTTAAACGCCTGGGGCGGCGAAAGGGGGTTGGTGACAATGGCGATATGGCTTTTCATGCTGTTAATCAGGACCAGATAAAAAGGGGCCGCGGCGACGAGGGCAAAAAACAGCAATACCAGATGGTACCAGGAAAATTTCCGCAGACGGGTTGTTATCATTGCCGTGTTCATTCCAGTTCCTCCTTCCGGCTTAACCTGATATAGACGCTTGCCGCGATAAATCCGAACAGTGACATGATAAAGGCCACCGACGAAGCCTTGCCGGTTTGAAAACTGGTGAAATAGGCGTTGGCATAGGTACTCAGCATCTCCGTTGAACGGGCAGGGCCGCCGCCGGTAAGAAGATACACATAGTCAAACGTCATAAAACTGAAGATGATAATCATGATAAACATCAACTTCATGGTTGTTTTGATGTTGGGATAATAAATAAACCTGAATTGCTGCCAGAGATTGCAGCCGTCGATAATCGAGGCTTCGATCTGGTCCTGGGAAGTCTGGCGCATGGCGGCGAAGTAGACCACCATTAAAAATCCCCAATAGTGCCACAGATCGACGCCGGCCACGGCATACAGGGCGGTCTTCATGTTCCCCAGGGGGGCTTCAAGATTCCAGCCGTGGTTGTTTAAGAACGCGACCAGTCCCGATATGGGATTAAAAATAATATTCTGCCAAAGCAGGGCGTTGGTAACCGGCGCCAGGATATAGGGCATGATAAACAGGGCCTGGTATATCTGGTATGTTCTTTTTGCCCGCAGAAGGAGGAATGACGTAACAAGCCCTATCAGTACCGGAATGGTCAAAAACATGGCGGTCCATTTTGCGTTGTTGCCCAGGGCCCGGAGAAAGATTTCATCGGAGAATATTTCCTTGAAATTCAGGAGACCGATGAAATTATAGGTTGAAGCCACGCCGTTCCAATCCGTGAAGGCGTAATAAAAAGTCAGGATGCCGGGAACAAGAATCACCGAAACGCTTAACAGCAGACCCGGCAGGACCAGGAGATAATCGGACGCCCAGGGGTTCCTTTTCTTCATGCGAGTCCTCCATCCGGCAAAAGTATCCGGGAACTTCCGGCCTCCGGAAGTTCCCGGCCATTCTATGTCACTCCCGGCTACCGCACGCCCGCGGGCGCCGGGATGTTCGGAACGGATCCTCTGGCGGCATCCTTCTGGTATTCGGCGGCAACGTTTCGCAGAAATTCCTCCGCCGGCTGATCCTTCAGCCAAACCCGCTCAATATCAATAAGCGCGGCCTGGGCCAGGGGAGGGAAGAACGTGGAAATATGAATGCCGAAATTGCCGGAACCGACCGCCCCGTACATATTCCGTACCGCCGAGACAAATTCCCGGGACAGGGTGTTGAATCCGCCCGTGTCGGGATTAAATTCCCTGAGGGGAAGGGCCCAGTATCCGGGCCATGCCCGCGCCAGATTTTGGGCAAAGGATGAGGTCATCATCATGTCTATTATTTTGGCCGCCTCGTCGGGATGTTTGCTGCCCGCCCAAATGGAAAAGGAGTTTACAACCCCAAGGACGTAGCTCTGGGTTGGAATTGACGGATCCATGGGAAATACGAGGAACCCGAGATTTTCCATCTTGTCCCCCTTGAAGTAGGAATTCATGAACTGGAACGCCATGGAAGGACCGACGAAAAACGCGGCCCGGTCATCGGACAGCAGCTGGCAGGATTCCGCGAAATTCAAATTGGGATAATCTATGACCAGGGCGCCGTTCAGCATACGCCCCCCAAGATACCCTTTCTGATACCATTCGGCGGACTTGTTTACCGCCCGTACAAATTCAGGATCGGTAAACGCCTTTTTCCCGGTTACCGCCAGGTATACATTGTCCGGTCCGGCAATGGCGTTTAAAAAAGTGGTGGAATAATTTTCGTTGACCGGTTTCCAGCCCTTGTTCCCGGTCACCGACGCGTAGTACCCGTTTTTCAACGCCGCTTCCATAAATTGTTCCAGTTCCGCGATGGTTGAGGGAATCCCTGCGGGCAGGGAGGGGTCCTTGGAGCGGAGATCGTTCAAGACCTTTTTGTTATAAAACGCCCCCATGGTAACGGTTCCGCCGGGAAGGCAGAACAGTTTGCCATTTACCATGCCCGCCTCGTAAATCGCGGGCAGGATCCGGTCGGTCCATCGGTACTGCGCTGAGTAAGCGCTCAGGTCAAGCAGCTTACCCGCCTGGGCATACTGGGAAACAAAGGCCGGGCCCGATCCGTAGACTATATCCGGCGCGTTGCCCCCGTCTGCGGCCAGGGCGGTGGCGATATTGTTGTCCACCGCGTTATCGTAGGAAATGACCAGTTGATATTTGTCCTGGGACGCGTTGTAGGGTTTTATGAGGGCCTCTTCCAGTACCACGCGGTACTCCGGCGCCGCGCCCCAAAACCACATACTTATCTGTTCCCGCCCCGATTGTCCCCCGGCAAATACCGGAACAGCGGCAATCAGCGGCCAGACCATCAAGAACAAAACCCATCTTCCATTCTTTTTCATCGTGTCCTCCCCGGAATAAGTCCCCGGCAGCTAAGGATAATATGTATTAAAACAAATACATATAAAGCGTAATATATATTATATTAAGACGGTTATACCTGGATGTCAAGAAAATTTGGAATTTTTTCCGGGTTATATGAGCTTATTTCAAAAGTGAGGCTTTGAAACAGCCTGATGTGACAAATTTTTGCCGGGGCTAATTCCGGCCATAGCCCTTACGGGTGACCCTTGGGGTCCTGGGGATGGCGGCCCGCCGTGGCCAGTCCCGCCCGAGGGCTGCCGTCCTTACCGGCGGGGCTGGCCGGGCCCATGCCCGGGCCGGGGGGATAATCCTGCGCCCGGCGCGGGGGCGGCCGGTTCTTTCATCAGGGGGGTAGCGGAGGCCACCGGAGCCGCCCCGGGCGGTGTGGTGGCCGGAGCGGAGGGGGGCGGACAAAAAATGTAACCTAATGGAACGGTGGCCCGGTAACAG
>JAIRSL010000096.1 GCA_031255475.1 Treponema sp. | reverse complement strand
AAATAATCTTTTTATAAAACTCACTGCTATTTCAACACGATCTTTTTTATCGTTTTCTTTTAATGGATTCAGATATTATATTTTGTAGTTTTTTTCTGATGAAAACGATTAGTCTTGTTTCAAATGTTCATCTAATAGCGATACTATAGCATTAGATGTTTCTTCAAGAACTGATACTTTTGGCTGATTATTCTTATCCATAGTTTGGACTATCACGGTTTTGAAGAATTGTCAAGCGGTAAGTGAATTTTTCTGCTGATTGATATTTGTCAGAGCAGCAATGCTACCCCCTCTCCCTGCCAATTCCGCCTGTCATTGGTCGAGTACTCAATCCGAACCGGAGGGATATACTCATTCTACAATTCCCCCATATCCACTTTGGCGGCCCTGAGCAGCTCCCTCAGATGAACGGAGGCGTATTGCTCCGCCGCCTTGCACGTGATGATCCCGCAGGTTTTGGCGTCTTCCAGGGCATTGTGGGCGTTGTAGGCAATGCCGAATGTTTTCCCCAGCCTGGTAAGGGCGTGGGATTGCAATTCCGGCCACGCGGCGCGGGCCAGTTTGAGGGTGCAAAAATACCTTATCGGCGGTAGGGGCAGTTCATACCATGCAAGGGCCGCCCTGAGTACGCCCATGTCAAAAGCCGCGTTGTGGGCCGCCAGGGGCAGATCGCCGGTGAAAGGCAGGATCCCGTTTTCCCAAACCTCCGCGAAGTCCGGCGCGTCCCGCACGTCCTCAACGGTGAGGCCATGAATTTCGGTAAACTCGGGGCGGATGTACAGTACCGGCGGACGTATCAGGGAGTAAAAGGTATCCGTCGGCTTTCCGTTCAGGAATTTTACCAGCCCCACCGAACAGGCGCTCTCCCGTGAGTATTTGGCTGTTTCAAAATCAATTGTACAAAAATTCATGATCATCCTCTCAAATTTTAATATCAATCAGGGTTGAATATATCATGCTTGATCTATCATATAATAACAGATCAATAGAAATTTACCCTAAATTTCATGTGAAATTCTATTTTCCATCTCCCCCTCGCACGACTATTTACGTGATCCATCGTTTTTTGATAGACCGGTATGCTATATTCTATACGAGGATACTATTATGATTTTGCATTCCTCCAATTTCAGGGGGCTCGCCGTGGGAAAGATAGCTGCCGGGACATTGTACCGGAACAGCCACTCTGGTTGGAACGGCGAACAGGTTCAGGATATTATCCTGTCGGTAATTGTTAACTTATTCTAATATGTTGGATAATGTAATATTTGTCAATACTTTTCTGTAATTTATATACAACCGGAACGCTGAATGAAGGCGCGGGAACTTCGCCGGTGGATACACGCCGGCGAATGTTAAATCGCCGTTTTATGCGTTGCCAATCCAATCATTATCATTAATAATATTATAGAAATGAATATGACGGATTACGGATTTACCCATTTTGATTCAGCGGGAGGCGCGGCAATGGTGGATGTGTCCGGCAAAGAAGCGGCGGTACGGACCGCCGTTGCCAGGGGCGATATTACCATGAGTTCCGGGGCGCTTGCCGCCGTCCTGGACGGGACCGTGGGGAAGGGCGATGTCCTGGGGGTTGCCCGTCTTGCGGGGATCATGGCGGCCAAGAAAACACCGGAACTGATCCCCCTCTGCCACCCCCTTCTGTTCGACGCCTGTACGGTGGATTTTTCTCCTGATAAGGCCGCAAACCGGATAGAGGCGGTCTGCCGGGTAAAGCTCACCGGCAGAACGGGCGCGGAAATGGAAGCCCTGACGGGCGTATCGGTTGCCCTCCTTACAATTTACGACATGTGCAAGGCTCTGGACCGGACCATGACGATTGGCAACATCAGGCTTTGGGAAAAGTCGGGCGGCAGGAGCGGGCATTTTAAGCGGGAAGAAGATGCGGAAGGCCGCCGTCCATGCTGATTGATTTCTTAGGCCGGACGCTGGATTATCTGAGGGTTTCCGTTACCGGCCGGTGCAACCTTCGCTGTATCTACTGTATGCCCCCCGAAGGAGTGGAATACCGGCCACATGAAGCCGTCCTCCGCTTTGAGGAAATCCTCCGGCTCTGCCGTATCATGGCGGGCCTGGGGATACGCCGGATCAAGGTAACCGGCGGGGAACCCCTGGTTCGGAAGGGCGTTGTTTCCTTTATCCGTGCGCTTGCCGCCGTTCCCGGCATTGAGCAGGTTACGCTTACCACCAACGGCGTCCTGCTGGACCGGTATCTGGACGGGCTTGCCGCGGCGCCGGTGTCGGGGATCAACGTAAGCCTGAATTCCCTTAATCCCGAAACGTTCCGCCGCCTTACCGGGTGTATGTCCGGCGGGGATGCCGCTTCTCCCGCGGCCATCGTCAAAACCATGGAGCGGGTCCGTTCCCTGGGGATACCGGTCAAGGTAAACTGTATACCCCTGCGGAATGCCAACCAGGGGGAACTGGCAGATATTGCGGCCCTGGCGGAAAAAACCGTGGACGCGGTGCGGTTCATAGAACTTATGCCCCTGGGCTATGCCGAAACCGGGGAATCGATCCCCGGAAGCGAGGTCCGCTCAATACTGGAACGCCGTTTGGAACTTCATTCCTTTTTGTCGCATCCTGTTGACGAACGGCCCGGCAACGGCCCCGCCGTGTATTTTGCGGTTCCCGGTTTTTCGGGCAGGATAGGGTTCATCGACGCGGTTTCGCGGGGGTTTTGCGAAACCTGTAACCGCCTCCGCCTTACCCCGGAGGGGCTTCTCAAACCCTGCCTTGCGAGCGGCACGGCCGCGGACCTCAGAGCCCTGCTCCGTTCGGGGGCTTCCAACGCACGGATTGCCGAAGCGGTACGGCACATAGCGGCTTTAAAGCCGGCGAGCCATCATTTTTCCGCGCTTTCAGACGGCGGGCGTAAAAACCGCAGCGATACGGCGATGTTCCGCATAGGAGGCTGAAATGGGAACGGTATTGGCGGTGTGTACGAGCCGGGAAAAAGGCACGGTTAAGCGGAATGTGGGAAGAGCGGAGTTTGTGGCGGGATACGGCATAAACGGGGATGCCCATGCCGGTCTCCCGCTCCGGCAGGTAAGCCTCCTTTCCCGCGAAAAGATAGCGGCCTTCCGCGAGCGGGGAGCGGATGTTGCGGACGGGGACTTTGGGGAGAACCTGGTCGTGGAGGGAATAGACTTTGCGCGCCTTCCGGTGGGCGCGGTGCTTTGCTGCGGGGAGGTGGTACTGGAGGTAACCCAGATAGGAAAAGAGTGCCATTCCCATTGCCGGATTTTTCAGCGTATGGGGGACTGTATCATGCCCAGAGAGGGCGTGTTCGCCAAGGTTGTCAGGGGCGGCAGTATTTGTGTGGGAGACGAAATGTATGTCGGAGAGGGATAAGTCCGGCCGGCCTGTCGGAGGTCCGCCTTACCGGGCGGCGATTATAACGGCCAGCGATAAAGGCGCGCTGGGGGAACGTGAAGACCTGTCGGGCGAGGCGGTACGGGAATTGGCCGAAGGGCGGGGGTATACCGTGGTGAGCCGGGTCATCCTGCCGGACGAGCAGGCGCTTCTGGAAGGGGAACTGCGGCGTCTCTGCGATCAGGGACTTGCGGACCTCGTGCTTACCACCGGGGGAACCGGGTTTTCTCCCCGTGACCGTATGCCCGAAGCAACGGCCGCTGTGGCGGACCGTATGGTTCCCGGCATCAGCGAGGCCATACGGCAGCACAGCCTTACTTTCACCAGGCGGGCCATGTTCAGCCGGGCGGTCTCGGCAATACGGGGATCGACCCTGATAGTGAACCTTCCCGGCAGTCCCCGCGCGGTACGGGAAAGCCTGGAGTTCATCATAGACGAACTCCGCCACGGTCTCGACATCCTTACCGGCCGGGATGGGGAATGCGGGCGCAGCGGTTGATGAAAACTTATAACCACAACTTCTCGTCCCCCAAAACGAAGAGCTTTATCTACTCAGCCGTTCTTTTAAAAGTTCGAGTTCCGCCGTGCTCAGGGAAACTTGTGACACAAGGTATTGCTCCGCCGTCTCTCTTAACTGTTCCTCCGTTACCGGCCTCCCATTGTTTATCATGGTTAAAATTTCATGGACTATCGCGGAATCACGCTGATACTGCGGGCTGTCATGGGGCGCGAGCAATTCATCATCAAGGAAACTTTTTAAATAGTCGTCAATAATCTCACACAAAGACGCGCCCATCAGCGCCTCCAGAACTATCGCCACGAATCCTGTCCGGTCAACCCCGGCATAACAGTGGATAAGACACGGCCCCGGATGGTTCAGCATAAACTGGATACCCTTTTTTAATTGAACGCAAAATTCGCGGCTCATGCCGTTAAAATTCATCCCAAGGGCAATAACCCCGCCGGCATTCAAAATTTTCCGGTACCAGGGGACCAGAGCCGCCAGACGCTTTATATCTCTGTTTGTGTCGGTCAAATTCAGGATTGTGGCTATCCCCGCGCGGCGGGCAAGTTTTGTAATGGCGGTATCTTCCCTGCCGTCTCCTATGGGATGGGAAGACCGGTAGAGAATGCCGGGACCAATCCCACCCATGTGAATTTCCCTGAAATTGGCGGAAGTGCGGATGTGTATCTTCATACACGCACCATTTTTCTCATTTCGGTGATAAGGTGAGCCCGGTCATCAACCATTTTTTCCGGTCCAAAAGGCCGGGCGGTACAGCCCCGCGAAAGGACCCACTCCGGCGCCTTGTGATACTGAGTACTGAAAAAATAAATGATCACCACATCATCCTCTTCTTCTATTTTTTGGTTGGCGGCCCATTGCCGTTCCCGAACCCACACCGCCGAAGTCCGGGAAAAGCTTTTTTTCATTTTCATAACAGAGAGTATAACATACCGGTCTATCAAATGACGAGAGATCAATGCAATATAAGCCGGCGTCCGCCGGGACCATATCCACCTGCCGGACGTATCCGGGAAAGCGGGGCAACTTCACAGGAAAGAATTTCCGGGCAGAGTATTTTGTACCGATGGCCGGACCGGTTGAAAAAATTCAGATATGGCCGACAACCGAAGCCGCCTTACGGGATTTATCATGTCCTCTTACTCATCCCGGTATATTTCGCCCGTTGCCCTTCATTCTTTTGGGAATTTTCTTGACAGGTTTTCTAAAAACGCCATATTGTATATTAGGCGTTACCAAACACGCGCCGCCGGCCGTCAAGGTTACAGGCCGTTATCTATGCCGGAGGAGGATTCTATGCCGAAATGGCTGGAAGACGCGGTTTTTTATGAGATTTATCCCCAGTCTTTTTTAGACACGAACGGGGACGGAATCGGGGATTTTGAAGGGATAATCCGAAAACTCGATTATATCGGGGATTTGGGCTGCAATGCCTTGTGGCTTAACCCCTGTTTCGATTCGCCTTTCAAGGATGCGGGTTATGACGTGCGGGACTATAAAAAGACCGCTTCCCGTTATGGCACAAACGACGATCTAAAACGGCTTTTTACGGAGGCCCACAAACGGAATATGCGGGTACTCCTGGACCTGGTACCGGGCCATACCTCGGAGGAGCATCCCTGGTTCATCGAAAGCAGTAAGGCTGAACCCAAAGAGTACCGGAACCGCTATATATGGTCGGACAGTTGGATCTACTGGGGCAATTCGGCTATACGTTTTGTAGCAGGCGAAGCGGAACGGAACGGGGTGTACATCATTAATTTTTTCAAATGCCAACCCGCGCTGAACTACGGCTTTCTGTATCCTTCCGAGCCGTGGCAGCTTCCTGTAGATCATCCCGACTCCATTGCTACCCGCGAAGCCTTAAAGGACATAATGCGTTTCTGGCTGGATGCCGGCTGCGATGGGTTCCGGGTGGATATGGCCGATTCCCTGGTAAAAAACGACGATGAGAATAAGAGCGGTACTGCCGCTATATGGCGGGACATCCGGGCCATGCTCGATGCCGCGTACCCGGAGGCCGCCCTGGTGTCGGAGTGGAGCCGTCCCGATTGTTCCCTTAAAAACGGCTTCCACATGGATTTTCTTCTTGATCATGAGGGGGGCGGTTATAAAAGCCTAGTACGCAACTATAAGTGCGACCGGGAAGGCCGCCTTACGGAGGACGCAAGCTATTTTAAAAAAGAAAGTAACAGCGATATTACCTGTTTTTTGGAACAGTATATGCCGTGGTACGAAAGCACCAAAAACGATGGATTTATCAGCCTGATCACCGGCAACCACGATACGCCCCGGATTAGCCGGAATCTTTCGCCCCGGGAATTGGCCCTGTTCTACGGAATGGCCTTTACCATGCCCGGAGTTCCCTTCCTTTACTACGGGGACGAAATAGGCATGAGGTATCTTGATGTGCCGACTAAAGAAGGGGGCTATACCCGCACCGGTTCCCGGACACCCATGCAATGGAATGGAGGCAGGAACCTCGGCTTTTCCGAGGCGGCGGCGGATAAACTCTACCTTCCGGTCGATTCCTCCCCGAATGCTCCTACCGTGGATGCTCAGGAAAAAGACCCGGATTCCCTGCTTAACACCGTAAGGGCCCTGTTGAGGCTGCGGCACGCCGAGAAGGATTTGCAATCCAAAGCGAACCTGGAGATCCTCTACGCCGGAAAAGGCAGCCGCCCGGCGGTATATCGCCGGGGTTCCTTCGTCGTAGGATTGAACCCGTCTGCGGAAGAGGCGCGGATCGCCGAACTTCCGGTCCCGCACCGGGGAACCTGCGTATTTTCCATCGGGACGGGCAGCCTGGACACGGGAACCTGTATGCTGGGGCCGCAGAGTTTTGCCGTCTGGCGGGTTTAAGCCCGGAGGAATGTCCGCGAGTTCAAAACACGCTCAGATGCTCGGTTAGTATCTTGATTCCTATGCCGATAAGGATGAGACCTCCCAGCATCCGGGCGCCCCGCTCAAACATGAGACCGATGCGCCGTCCGAATTCAAAACCCGTAAGGCACACCGCAAATGTAATGCCCCCTATAAGCGCCGCGGGCCCCCATATACCGTGATTCAAAAGGCTGAATGAAAGGCCCACCGCCAGGGCGTCTATGCTGGTAGCCACGGCCAGGGTGAACAGTACTTTGAGGCTGCGGATATCCGCACCGGTATCCGCAGCCCGCATTCCGCGGGATCTCCGGTCCGGCGGTCCGGAAGCGCCGGAAGCCGCCTCCTCATTCCGGGCTTCCTCCCTG
>JAIRSL010000320.1 GCA_031255475.1 Treponema sp. | reverse complement strand
CAGATCAACGGCCTGGGGGACGCCATAAACCGGGACCTCCCCTGCTGGAGCGACAGGGTAGACGCCTATTACCGGGATTATCCGGTTTATGGTTCTATCTGCGAAGGTTACGAGTACCTTTGGCGCTGCATAGGTTCGGAAAATTCTCTGTATTGGATGCTCCTTGAAAGCGAGCGTTTCGGCGCTTTTGTTAAACGCATCGGCGATTTCCTGGTAGGGCTTACAGAATACCAGATTGAAGAAAGCCGGGGCAGACTTTCGGGAATGTATATTTGGGGCGATGTGGCCTATGTGAACGGCATGTTCTTCAGCCCTGAAATATGGCGGGAACACTTCAAACCCATCGTCAAACGTATCATTGAGGTCTGCCACAAGGCGGGGCTTATGGTCATTTACCACGGCTGCGGCAACGGTTCAATGATTTACAACGACTACATAGAAATAGGCCTGGACGGTTATAACCCTGTGGAATGTAAAGCCCATCTTGATGTGGTAAAGCTCAAGAAGGATTATGGCGGCAGGCTCTGCTTTGTGGGGAACATAGATGTCCGGGAGCTGGAAAGCGGCGATCCCGACCGTATTAAGCGGGAGGTTCTCTACAAACTCCAGAGCGCCCGGGGAGGCGGCTGGATCTGCCAGTCCGATCATTCCGTCACCAGCGGCGTTACCCCCGATTCCTATGCGTATATGGTGGAATTAATGCGCGATTACGGTACATATCCTCTTGACATGGAACGTATCGGACAGGAAATTGCCGTTCTGGATAAAAAGCTGCAAAGATAGGCAGTCCGTCCCGGCGCTTTCACTTTCACGCCCCCTCACCCGCGTGCGGGCGCGGGTAACCGGTAAACGCAAAATTGTCGTCACTCTCCAAACACAGGGTCAAATAGGCCGGTTCCCTCTTCCTCCGCCCGTTCGGCCTCCTCGGCGGCCCGGGCGGCGGCGGCTTCTTCACGGTTGACCTGTTCGGAACGGAACACCTCCACGAACGGCTCTATTCCGGAAATCATCTTGGGAATGGAGAGGATATACATGTCATCCTTAATAGGCAGGGTGAACGTCCCTTCAAAAGGAGAGGTCCCGTCGCTGAATTCAACGAGGATCCGGTGTTTGGAACCGGCCACCTGGAAGCGGTCCCGGTCGCCGCGGAAAAATTCAAGACCGTTCCCGTTGTCCACAAACACGGTGATCATATCCGGCGCCCGTATACCCTGGTCCTGAAGATTCCGGTTATCCACCAGGAGGGCGTGGCCCCGGTTAAAGATAAAGAGGACCACCCCTACCGCTATCCAGAGAACGACGAGGGCGGCGCGTATGATACGGCGGCGGGAACCCCCGTTGTCCCGGCCCCCGGCCTTTTGTATCCCGGCATCGCGGGCAACATCCGTTTTTATTTCGGTCATGCTATCCTCCCTTATTCGGACGCGGTTTCGGCAGCGCCCCGCAGGGACGAACGGTTCTGCTCGGCGTTGGCCCGCTTGCGCCATGCGTGGACCACCAAAGCCAGGGCGATAATCGCGAAGCTAAAGGCGTCCCTGAAATATTCCCCTATCATGGCATCCCCGAAAAGATTGATCCCCGCCCTGGGGACCACGATGTACATAAGGTGGAGCAGCACGGTCCCGATAAAGACGTTGGTAATGGTCGCTTTGCTCACCGAAGCGCCGCCCACAAGGATGGCGGCGGCGGCAAAGAAACCGGTCTGGCGGTGGGCGTTGTACGTAGCCATGTTCCCCATGTTTTGAAGGAAGATGATCTGCCCCAGGCTTGCGAGAATCGTGGAAATGACGATGGCGATTATACGGGTATAGTCCACCGGTATACCCGCCGCGTGGGCCACCTGCTGGTCCTGGCCCACGGCCCGCATGTCCTGCCCCAGTTTGGTACGCCTGAACCAGACGATGAAAAGGCAGAGAACGCCGATGATAAGGTAATTGGCAACGGGCAGGGTAACGGTCCCTATGCGCAGGGGGATAAGCCGGTCCAGGGACATGCGCATGGTTTCCAGGTTTAGGGTGTTCCGTATGCCGTAACCCCGGCTTAACGTGATGGCCAGGGAATGAACGGGAATGATGAAGCCCATAAGATAGAGAACGATAAGCTGATAGAAGCCGTCCATGAAGAAACCCAGCATGTAACCCGTGACCATTTCCCGGCCCCGCGCGCGGTTCAGGATAGTACCGGCCAGCCAGCCCAGAAAGGCGGCAATGGGAACGGCGATAAGGGAGGCAAAGACGAGTCCCGGCACCCCCACAATGTTCCAGTCTACCGCAAAGATAAGGCCGATTTGCCCGGCCATGGCGCCCAAAACCATGCCGAAGTTGATCCCCATGCCGGCCATGATGGGAAGGACCAGACTGAACACCAGAAAACAGTTACGGCCAAGCCGGGTAAGTATCTCCTGGAGTATAGAGGTCACGGACAATCCCGACAGGGGGACCGCCGCCGCCGTGATAACCATAAAAATGACTACCACCATATTATTCGCAAGAAAATCCGCCCCTAAAAGACGGCGGGAATTGTGTTTCATTTGGTCACCTTCGTTTTCCGGGTCAGTGCGTAAATGATCATCCCGTTGGAAATGAGGATGCGGATGACTTCGGACATATCGGTTTTAAGGACGCTGTTGATCACCGAAGGGGTCATAGCCAAAATACTCTGGAACAGGAATGTACCCACCACCACATGAAGGATGGTCGCCTTATTCACGGAAGCGCCCCCCAGGAGTACCGCGGCTACCGCGGGAAAGGCCATGTACAAAGGCGCCTGGTAAAGCTGGATAAACCCGAAACTCTGCTGGTAAACCAGGATGCCCACAGCCCCATAAATTGTGGAAACCATAACGCTGATGATACGCATACGGTGAACGGAAACGCCCCCGGCCCGGGCAAAATCGGGGTTGGACCCCACCGCGGTCAGGGCTGTTCCGGTACGGCTGTGCATAAAGAGCCACATGATGAAGGCCGCCAGCGCAAAGAACAGGATGGACCCGGTAGGAAATTCAAAAACCGGGCCGATTTTAATCACCAGAAAGTCGTTGAGGATATGGGACCAATAACCGTCCAGGGTGATGGTGGTCCTAAGCCCGTGCCCGGTATACCCCCAAACCATGGTAGGGTTTGTGAACGGAAGGATGAGCCACATGATAGCCATAAATGTGACCGCCGAAAAGCCCACGTACATGGCGATGGTCATTTCCTCACCCTTCACTTTATTGAGGAGCATCCCGTAAAGCCAGCCGAAAAGAACGGAAAAGGGAAGGCTGAAGACAATGGCCATAAGGAAGCCCCCGATACCCGTAAAGTGGCACTGCATGGACAGGGTAGCCCCCAAAAGACCGGCGATGATGCCTACCGGAAGGCCGAAGTTAAGCCCCGCGCCGGCCTGCATCATGGGAACCATAGCCAGGACCATGACCCCGTTCTGGCCGAACCTGACCAGCACGTCTTTGAGGGAATTATCCACCCGTACCCCCACGATGGGAGCGGCGATAAAGAGCATCACCACAAACAAGAAAATGATCAGCCGGGGCCAGCCGAAATCGGTGACAAATTCGCTTACCCGTTTCTTAAAACCGTCGTTCATAGATTCCCCCCGGACATCAGAAGGCCGAATTCTGCCGCCGCCCTGCCGGAGGGCAGTATCCCCGCTATCCGGCCGCTCTCCACAATGGCGATCCGTCCGCAGATCGAACGGAGTTCCTCCAGTTCGCTGGAAACCATGACGATGGTCGTTCCCCGTTCCTTGTTATAAGAACGAAGGGTGTCCAGCACGATTTTCTTCGCCCCAACATCTATCCCCCTGGTAGGCTCGGACACAAAGAGGAGCTTCGGGTTCAGGGCAAACGCCTTGGCAAGGCACACTTTCTGCTGGTTTCCCCCGGAAAGCTCCTTGGCAGGCTGTTTGCCGCCGGTACACTTGATTTCCAGTTTTTGTATGTATTCTTCCGCCAGGGCCCGCATGGCCTTATCGTCCCTGAGGGTAAAAAGGCCGCCGAAAAAAGACTTGAGGTACGCGCCCTGATTCTGCATGGCCCCGAAAGCGATGTTCCAGTCCAGGCTTTCATCCAGAAGAAGGCCCACCCCCCGGCGATCCTCGGAGACGAAAGCCATGCCTGCGTCCAGGGCGGTCTTGGGGTTCCCCAGGGGGACTTCCGCGGCATCCAAAAAGACCCTGCCCCCGGAAGGCCAAAGCCCCATGACGCCGTTGGGAATCCCCAGTTTGCCCTGGCCCGCAAGACCCCCAATCCCGAAGATTTCCCCCTTGGCCACCGTAAAGGAAACGTCCCGGGCCGTTTCGCCGGGCATATCCACCCAGAGGCGCTCCACCCGCAGGGCTTCGGCCTGTCCTTCGGTTGAAAGGGAAGCCTCCTGGTCCCCGGCGGCCTGATTCGCCACCTCCCGGCCCACCATCCAGGAGGCTATGTCCGGAACCGTCACCCCCCGGACCGGGGTATCCTTGATGATGCGGCCGTCCCGGAGGATCACCACCCGGCCGGCGATTTCGGTCACTTCCCGGAGGCGGTGGGAAATGAAAATAATCCCTATCCCCTCGTCGGCAAGGCGTTTCAGCGCGGTCAGCAGGATGTCCGCTTCGCTTTCGGTGAGCACTGCGGTCGGTTCGTCCAGAACCAGGATTTCCACCTGATCCCGGTCTATCTCGCGGGCAATTTCGGTAAACTGCTTGTGCGCCACGGGCATTTCGGCCACCACGGTTTCCGGGTCTATTTTGACCCCCAGTTTGGCAATGGCCCGGCCGGCCCGATCCTTCATCGTCTCCCGCCTGAGCGTGGCCATCCTGTCCCCGAAAACATCTACCGCGGGATTCCTCCTTACAGGCTCCCGGTTAAGGAGGATGTTTTCGTAGGCCGTAAAGCCCGGAACCAGGGAAAACTCCTGGTGGACCATGCCTATCCCCGCTTCCAGGGCGTCAAAAGGACTCTTAAAGGATACCGGCCGGCCGCGAAGGTAAACGGCGCCTCCGTAACCGCCGGTGTCGGCGATTACGGGCATCCCAAAGAGGATCTGCATCAGGGTGGTTTTACCCGCCCCGTTTTCCCCGACCAACGCGACAATTTCCCCCTTGTCCAGGGAGAAACTTACATCCGACAATACCGGCGTCCCGTAGAATTCTTTCGAGATCCCCTCCAGCCGGAGCAGGGGTACACCATCAGACATGAAAACTCCTTATTTCAAAAGAAACGGAGAATTAAAGACCCGCGGAATCAACAACCCCGCGCCGGGAAACCGCACGGGTATTACGGGCGGGGTTTTGATTCTTCAACAGTTTGAAAGATTGGGTCTTAATTTCCCCCCTGGAACTTGATGCTGTAATACTTCTCCGGAACCGTCTGTTCGGTGGTGGGGAGAAAGCCTTTACCCAGGATATAGGTGTCCATGTAGATCAGAAGCTGGTTCCGGGCGCGGACCCCGGTGTTAGCGTCCACGTAGTAACCGCCGTTCCACTTGGCGCCGGGGGTGAATTCGCCCAGAGCGGCGTAGAGATCGTTCATGCTGTCCGGTTTGGCCTTGCCGTCCAGGATCCGTTTGGCAAATTCGCCGAGCCCCGCGCTGACCGTAAAGCCGTAGGAGAACGCCCACGTACCGAACTTACCGCCGCCGCCCTTGGCGACCACCGCGTCTTCAACCTTCTTGAGGATCGCAGGGAAATTGCCCGCTTCCGCGGAAAGGTCTATACCCAGGGCGCCGGGATAACCCATAAGAGGAGAAGGCAGGTCGGCTTCCACAAACATGCCGCCGTATTGAAGGAGTTGCCGGAGCAGGGGTTCCGTATGGGCGTCGTTGGTGCAGAAGAAGACCGTATTCTTGCCGTAGGTGTTCACCCACTGAGGGGTCTGTTCCAGGATGTACTGCTGGGCTCCGGCCGTCCCCACATCGGAAGTCGGATCCGGCGCGGTTACAAATACGAACTTAAGACCCATGTCATTACAGGCGGCCTCGAAGATCTGCCGGCGGA
Source organism: Treponema sp. (assembly GCA_031255475.1). GTDB lineage: Bacteria > Spirochaetota > Spirochaetia > Treponematales > Breznakiellaceae > JAIRLK01. The sequence continues at coordinate 911 of JAIRSL010000320.1, read as the reverse complement.
GCCCCAGGGACTCGTAAGACATGTGCCGGGGGAAGGAGATATGCACAAAAGTATCCGCCCCAAGCTGTTTGGCCGCCCAAATGATGGTATAGCCACGGGAAATAAAGTCGGCGCTGATGGCAAGATCGGCGGCCTGCTGTATGACCAGGGGATCCTCGTGGGATTCGCCGGCCAGGAGCAGGATGTCGGGCCGGCGCTCACGGACGCGCCGGAAGGCTTCGGCAGTGCCGGGAATGGCCTGATTGAAAATAATAGCCTTCATCAGGGGATCGTCCGCCAGGGCGACCGTCTGGGAAATAACCACTTCCTGCTGATCCATGAAGTTATCCGGATACGTAACGTGCTGAACCATGCCGCCCGCGGAAACCTTTCCGTACCGGCGGATCAACTCTTCCGCGCCCCGCAGATCGTCTTCGGACTGGGAGACCGTCCCGGTCAGGACACCAATATGGTAGGGGCCGTCAACCTTCCATGTCTTTTCGGCAGTTGTGGTCCGGGCCGCCTGGCTGCCGCCTCCGGCAAAAACCAGGGAAGCCCCCATAATAAGGGCAAAAATCATCAAACCAATTTTTTTCAACATCTTTCCTCCGTAAAAATTGAGTAAAATAATATTATATTTTCCCCCCGTTATACCGTGTCTGTCAATGGTTCTATAAAGAAGGGTGGCGATTTTATACGCGATTTTCCGGGCAGACCGCGCCGTGCGGCCTCATTGAACATGTAACCCGAACCGGGACAAACTATCCGGTAGCAACAGTCATCGGAGGACGCTATGGGGTTACCCATTATGAGGTTTGGAAGAATTTGGGCGCATCCGGCCTTACGGCCGGACCGGGCTATCCGCTCTTATAAGGACGGGAGGGCAAAGCCCTCCCGTCCTTATACCGCTCCTATCCCTTGCGCGGAGATTC
>JAIRSL010000301.1 GCA_031255475.1 Treponema sp. | reverse complement strand
CCGCGTTGAACCCCCGGTCCGGCCTGAGTACCTCCGCGCCGTTTTGGTACACATGGCGGGGGACGCTCCCTTCCTCCAGGTAGCAGTGGATAAGGACGCGGACGGTCCGTTCCAGGCCCCCCCGGACGGCGGCTTCCTGAAAGCAGATAAGGGCCATCTCCCCCGCCCTGCCCGAACGCCGGAGGGTTGCCGCCGGATTGCAGGCGTCCAGATCGGCGGTTACCGAAAAGATGAGGGACACGACGTCCCCTTCTTCAAGGTTGTTTTGCCCCAGCAGGGCATCGTACAAGGCCGGTACGCGCAGAACCATGTCCTCCGCGTTGTTGAGGCACCGGGTCGCGCCCCTCAGGGCATAGAGCCGTTTCATCAGAGGTTTCCTCCCGAAAGGACCAGGATAAAGACCGCCGCCCCCGCCGTCAGGATACCGGCAACCGCCGCCAGGAAATAGGCCGCTACACCCGGCAAGTAACGGAGGCTCCTGCCGCGTATCATGAGCCAGATATCCAGCGCTATGCCGTATATGGACAACACCCCCAGAATAAGGGCGGACAGGGCGGATATGCGGAGAAGCATGATCTGGGTAGCATCCATGAACCGCTGACGGACCCCCACGCCGTAGAGAAAGGCCGAAAAAAGGCTCATAAAAAAGAAAAAAAGCCCCCCCCCCTTCACCAGCGATTGTGGATTAGGTAACATATTATTATAATTATAGCAGAAAAACGTGGCGGCAAGAAGCGCCATACGGAACGTTTGAGCAGGAAAGTCTGATTTTGACAAGAATGTTCAGTTTTAACAGGAAGGTTCAATTTTAATATGAAGAAAATAATCATTGCCCTTTTTATTATAGTGATTTTGGGCGGAACAGCCTTCTTTTTCGGCTGGGTTCAATTCCGGGTTCCGCCTGGTTCTTATGGGGTGATGCGTTCCAAAACCCACGGGGTTGACACGGCCGTCATCAGAGAGGGGGAATTCCGGTGGGTCTGGTATGCCGTTATTCCCACCAACGTGGAGATTGCGGTATTCACCCCTAAGCCGGTGGATCGGCCCATACGGATAAGCGGTTCCCTGCCTTCGGGGGATGTTTACGCTTCCTTCGCGGGGCCGGACATGGATTTTTCGTATGAATACGCCGGTTTCCTTTCTTTTATGATCAGGCCCGATCAGCTCCCGGCGCTGATGCAGGAACGGGGCGTCGCAAATCAGGAGGATCTTGAGGCGTTTGAAGGGCGTATCGCCGAAGAGATGCTTTCCTTCGCGGCGCGGCGTTTGGATGAATATGCCGAAGAAGGCATAGATCTCGCGGAGTCGGGGATGGATACGCTCAGGGAGGACGTGCTCGGCGAATTCCCGTATGTCGAAAATTTGTCCTGCAGCATCAATGCGGTCCAGCGTCCCGATACCGCCTTGTACAATTCGCTCAAGAAAATTTACGGGGATTATCTTGCGGAACAGCGGCAATCCCCGGAACCGGACAATTCCCCGCCGGCATCCCGGCATATAAATACCCGGCTCAGGCTTGATGAATTGGAAAAATATGGGGAATTATTGACCAAATATCCTATTCTGCTCCAATACCTCGCCCTTGAAAAAGGAGGGACCGGAAAAGATCCGGAGGCGGCCGGAGATTAGACATACTGATTTCTCGACCGTAGGCGCGGGCGCTTTCAGTACATACCTGTGTACGTGATTGTAGAAAATTGATACAACCGCCGGTAACCCCTCCGGTATGCCGATTGTTGTACCTAATAGCGTAAAAATGATATAATTGATACAGGAGTATTACATGGTTCCGAGGGTATCTTCCCTTTTAAATGGTTTATTGCTTGTTTTTTTCGGATGTGTGCTGGTTTTTACCATGCCGGCCCAGGAGGACGGCGGCGGGGAAGAAATTCCCATTGAATCGGAATGGACCGGGCCCCTCCCCGGCGCTTATGTTGCGGGGGACATCATGTTTACCCTGTCTGCGGGGGCGTTATTTCCCGTCCTCTTTTTGGACGGCTCAACCAAACCGGCCAAGGCTTATGACGGCCAAATCAAAGTCGGGGGCCTGGGGAACATTGGCCTTAACTACTTTCTTACTTCCAATATTTTTCTGGGCGGGGAAATAAACGGGGGGCTCTCCAAATCGGTGAATAACCTTTTTTTTCAATTTCCTTTTGGAGTACGGGCGGGGTATCAGTTCATTTTACGCAGGTTTGAATTCCCGATAAGCCTGATGATAGGCATGTCTTACCAAACCTACCTGACGAAAAAGTACTTCGGTTTTTTCCTCAAGCCCGAGATCGCCGCGTATTGGCGCTTTAACCCGGACTGGTCGTTTGGAATCAACGTGGGATGGTGGTGGGTTCCCCAATGGCCAAAGTCGGGGCCCGAATACAACCGGTACGGGAATTTCCTGAACCTGACCCTTTCCGCCCGCTATGTTTTATAAGAGCCGTATGGCTCAAAGATGAGGATTAACAGGATGATACGGATAAAAACGTCAACGCCGTTTTGGGCTCTCCTCCTGGCAGGGGGCATACTGCTTGCTTCATGTTCTCAGGACGCCATTTTTTACACAATCCAATACGACAAAGTGCTGAACAAAAACGCCGCGGTTCCGGGGAGCCCCGGAAAAATCATAAGCCTGGGCTCCGATCCTGATAACGCCCTCTATACCGGCAGTAACGCGATTTACCGGTACAAAAATCCGGGATCAGGCGCGGCAAGCTGGATCCGCCTGCCGGCCCAGCCCGGAGGGAAGAGGATCATGGACCTTGCCGGAACGGAAGCCGGCCCGGATAGTTACCTGTACGCGCTGGTTATGCAGGGCGTCAATTTATCGGAATCCGGGTTGTACCGTAAGCCAAATCCGAACAATGACGCCAATGCCGGTCCCTGGGAAAGCGTCGATAAGGCCGGAGGGGGCGCCATACAGTCCCTTATCGGAGCCGGCGATACCCTTTTCGCCGGGGTCTATGGCGGTTCCCTTTGGTATGTAACTGGCCGGGGAGGAACCCTTGCCCAGGCGTCCGGCATCTCCGGAATACTCAAGGCGGCGGCCTTCTACGCCGGCAGATACTACGTGGCTCTTGAAGGTACGGGGATTCTGTCGGCGGATTCGCCGGCGGATCTGGGAGCCGGCGACCCCTTGAGCCATGGGGGCAATACTCCCGGCAATTTTGTGGGTCTCGTTGAAGCGGGGAATTCCCTTATCGCGGTTTCGGGCGGCGGTTTAATCTGGCGGATTGACAACAGCGGCGCGGTCGTTGAGTCGAAGCAGTTCAACGTTTCTTGCAACGGCGCGGTGGCAAAATGGAAAGATCCGGGCAGCGGCAATGATACGGATCTGCTGCTTTTAGGCCGCGCCGTTGCCGGAGGCAGCAGCGTAACCACCTATTATTACGGGTACAGCGAACTTCCGGTCACGGTTACCGCCGGGGGTACTACGCCGGTTTTGGGCGCGGTCCTTCAGGAACCCGGACTGCCCATGGAAAACGCTTTTACCAGTGTGTCCAACAATAATTCCTATTACAATACCCTGGGAACCCACGCCGTCATCAGCCTTTACCAGGCTCCCTGGGATAATGTGCTCTTTGCCGCAACCCAGCAGGACGGCCTCTGGTCGTGCAGGTCGCGGGGTGATCCCAAGGAATGGAACGTAGAGTAAGAACGCGGCGGTAAAAGACAGAGGATAAGGAGGGCCGGTGAGCGATCTGTTTACGGTTGAAGGAGCCGGCGCTCCCGAAGGTCCTCTGGCGGACCGTATGCGCCCCCAAACCCTGGACGATGTAATAGGGCAGGACCACATTGTCGGGCCGGGACGGCTCCTCCGGCGGGCAATTCAGGCGGACCGGCTTTCTTCCGTTATCTTTTACGGCCCTCCGGGTACGGGCAAAACAAGCCTGGCCCGGGTGATTGCCAATACCACGCGGGCTAATTTTGAAAGCCTCAACGCGGTCCTGACGGGCATCAAGGACATTCGGGAAGCCATAGACCGCTCGGATGAACGCCGCCGGCTTTACGGCCGCAGGACTATCCTCTTTGTGGACGAAGTTCACCGGTGGAACAAGGCCCAGCAGGACGCCCTCCTCCCCTGGGTGGAAAACGGCACGGTGATCCTCATCGGCGCTACCACGGAAAACCCCTTTTTCGAGGTGAACCGGGCCCTGGTAAGCCGGAGCCGCATCTTTCAGCTTAAACCCCTTACCCCGGAAAACCTCCGCCAAACCGCGGCCCGCACCCTGGCGGATGCCAAACGGGGTTACGGCAGATGGCGCGTTGTCTTTGAGGAAGGCGCCCTGGAACATCTGGTGGAAGTCGCGGGCGGTGACGCCCGGAGCCTCCTCAACGCCCTGGAACTGGCGGTAGAGACCAGCCCGCCCTCCTGGCCGCCTCCCGAAGGCGCGGAAATCCTGGTTTCCCTGGAAGCCGCCGAGGAAAGCATACAGCGCCGGGCGGTGCTCTACGACCGGGACGGGGATTATCATTTTGACACCATCAGCGCCTTTATCAAAAGCGTCCGGGGAAGCGACCCGGATGCGGCCCTCTACTGGCTTGCCAAGATGGTCCGCGCCGGAGAAGATCCGGCCTTCATCTTCCGCCGCATGATCATCCTGGCGGGCGAAGACGTGGGCATGGCGGACCCATACGCGCTTTCCGTGGTCGTCTCCTGCGCCGAAGCCTTTGACCGCATAGGTTTCCCGGAAGGCAACTTCCCCCTGGCCCAGGCATGTCTCTACCTGGCGACGGCCCCCAAGTCCAACAGCGCCATGACCTTCTTCGACGCCATGAAAGAGGTGGAAAAAGAAGACGCCGAGGTCCCCAACCATCTCCGGGACGCGAGCCGGGACGCCGAGGGTTTCGGCCACGGAGACGGGTACATCTATCCCCACGCCTACCGGGATCACTGGGCGGCCCAGCAATACCTGCCTGCCGTTTTACGGGGCAAAACCTTTTATACGCCTTCCGCCGTCGGCTACGAGGGCAGAATACGGGAAGAAGTGCTGCGGAAGCGGGAAATCCAGGCGGCGGTTATCCTGGGGGACGGGGATGTATCCGGCGGGGGGGAATTCCTCTCCTGGTCGGCCTCCTCCAAGGGGCGGGAAGGCTGGTTCAAACGCCTGGAATCCGGGCGGAGCGCCCTGCTCCTTGCGGATCGGGATCGCGTCTTCGGGCAAACAACCATAACACGGCATGACCGCGTTCTTATACCCTCGGCCGGGGACGGGCTTCTCCTGTGGGAAAGCCTGCGGAGAACCCCCGAAGGGCTTACCGCCGGTTTGGTGGAGACTCAGGCCGCCCGGGACGCCCTGCTCCGGTTTGCGGCCATCCTGGACGAAGCGGAAAAGCCGGAAATCGCGGTTTACCCCGCCCCGGCCTTGCCCCCTCCCGAAGAGGCGGAAACGCTCTTTTCCGCGGGGGTTTTCGATCATATCTTCATCAGGGAAACCTGGCGGCGGGGTTTCGCGGGAGAGGCGGAACAGGTCTTCCGGGATTACGCCCGTGGAGCGTGGAACCTGCTGGCCGCCGGGGGGGATATATCACTCCTCCAGTCCCCTCCCCTTCTGGGCGAACGGCTTTCCAGGGTTATCCTGGAGGAATGCGGAGCGCCGCCGGAGTTGGCGGAAAAGCTCCGGAAAGCGGAAGAGCGCTTTTTCTCCCCCGGCGCCGGAAACGCCGGCCCTCCCCGGTGGCTGACCTGGGACGCGGAAGTTTTGCAACGGAGTTTTGGGGAAGCGGGTTTCACGGTAACCGTAACCCCCGCGGAACAGCAGGAAGAACGCCTTATTTCGAAACGGGACATTTCGGCGTGGTTCGACAAGGATCGTTCAAGCTGGGGGGCCAGCGTCTGCGGGAGCCTGGGGGACGGCGATTTTAACCGTATACGGGAAATCCTTACTGAACGGGCCGCGCACGGCCCGCTGATCTGGAAATGGAAGAGTTTTCTTCTTTTGGGAAAAAAGCTCTAAAACAAGATCTGTATTCATTCGGTTTTTTCCAAAAGTGAAGTTTTGGAATAGCCTCAACCGCAAAGATACTTTGAATTGCCGAACCGCTACGGTATCAATAGCAATAATTAGAGATGTTCTGTATAATAATGAATATGGGTGTGGCGTATGTTTTCGTAAATCAGAAAGGAGGGGTTGGAAAAACTACTTCCGCGATAAATCTTGGAGCGTATTTGGCCGGGGCGGGCAAAACGGTACTCCTGGTGGATTTTGATTCCCAGGCCAACCTTTCAAGCGGCATAGGGGTAAAGTCCGCAAAACCCGGAGTGTACGAACTCCTTTCGGGGACCGCGCCGCCGGAACAGGTGATACGCAAAACCGCTATCCCCGCCCTGCATGTCATTCCCGCCAGCATCGATCTTTCCGGCGCGGCGGTGGAACTCATCGATCAAAAGGAACGGGAATATTTCCTGAAAAAAGCCCTGACCCCGTTGCGGAACCGGTACGACTACATCTTCATCGACTGCCCTCCTTCCCTGGGCATACTCACCCTGAACGGCCTTATCGCCGCCGACGCGGCCCTTATTCCCATGCAGTGCGAATACTTCGCCATGGAGGGCCTTTCCCTGTTGTTCAAGACCATCAGGCGCATCCAGAAGCACCTGAATCCCGCTCTGGTCATCGGGGGTATCTTCTTTACCATGTACGATCAGAGGACCAGGCTGGCCCAGGAAGTGGTGAAGCAGGTAAGCGCCTATTTCCGGAATTCGGTCTTTTCCACGATTATCCCCCGGAACGTGCGCCTTTCCGAAGCCCCGTCTCACGGCCTGGCCATTTCCCAGTACGATCCCCTGTGTTCCGGTGCGAAAGCCTACCAAAGCCTTGCCGGGGAACTCATCAGGCGGGGTAACCCCGTCCGCAGCGCCGCCGTCCGGGGAGCGGTCCCGGCCGGAAAGCCCGCCGTTTCCGCCCCGGACGGAGGGTCCGATCATGGCGCATAAATTCAGACTCGGCAAGGGCCTTGACGCCCTACTTCCCTTGGACGATATGCCGTCCATTGACGACATACCGTCTATCGATGACATGCTGCCGGACACCGAACTGTCCTCCCCGGATTTTTCCGCCTCCGGCATGAGGGGCCTTAATACCGATGAGGAAATCATCTATATGGGCGATGACGCGGACAAGGCCGGAGGAAGGCCGGAAGACGCCGGCAGGGGACCGGCGCGTATCCCTCTGGACAAGCTCAACGCCAATCCAGGCCAGCCCCGGAAGAATTTTGACGAAGAAGCCTTGAAGGAACTGGCGGATTCCATACGGGAACACGGGATCATTCAGCCCATTCTGGTTGAAGAAGCCGGAGACGGTTCGTATACCGTCATAGCCGGGGAACGCCGGAGCCGGGCCGCCCGTATGGCCGGTCTTACGGAAGTCCCGGCGCTCATCCGCTCCTACACCGATGAACAGCGTATGGAAGTTTCCCTTATCGAAAACATCCAGCGCGCCGACCTCAATCCCGTGGAAGAAGCCATGGCTTACCGCCAACTCATGGAACTGACGGGCCTTTCCCAGGACGATGTTGCCGTCCGGGTCGGCAAGAACCGCGCCACGGTCGCCAATACCCTGCGCCTTCTGAAGCTCCCCCAGCCCATGCTGCAAGCCCTCCGGGACGGCGGCCTCTCGCCCGGACACGGACGGGCGCTGCTTTCGGTGTCCGATCCGCCGGCGCGTGAAACCCTCTTCCGGGAGATTACCGGCCGGGGCATCTCGGTTCGGGAAGCGGAAAGGCGGGCGGGGGTTCTCAACTCCCCGGAAGGTGGGAATCCCGTTGGAAAACCGGCCGCGGGTTCCGGCGGGGAAAATACCGTTCCCGTCCGGCCCCAACGCGATGCCGAACTCATCGCTATTGAACAGCAATTCATTGATGTCCTGGGGACCAAAGTTACCATTGACGGTGACCTTAAAAAGGGAAAAATTCACATCGACTATTATTCCATGGAGGATCTGGACAGGCTGCTGGAAATCCTGAAAAAGCCGGATTCCGGGCCCGGCGCACCGGCCGGTCAAACCGGGGAGTACCCGGCATGAAGCGCGCCGACGTCCTCCTGTATCTGCTCGTTTTCGCGTTAAGCGGCTGCGCTGTTCTCGGCCCCGCCGGAAGGGAAGAAGCCGTCCCGGAAACGGCAACCGTCCCTTCCGAAGCGCCTTCCGTATCCGGTCGGGAAAGGTGGACGGTGAGGGATGTTACGCATCTGACCGCCGTGGTCGGATTTTCCGATGGGGATACGGAAGGTTATACGGAGTGCGCCGTTTCCTTCTTCAACACCCTAAAAGACCCCAAAACGGTAACGGCCGCCCTGCTGGTCGCCGGCGGGGCACTCCACCCGCTGGAAGGGCTTAGGGTTGCGTTCGTGAAAAGCGAAACCCATGAACTGGGGATACGCGCCCTGCTCCCCCGGCAAGCCCTCCTGGATGCCTTGAAAGCGGAAACCGTCTATCTAATCGCCGTCATAGATAAGATCGAATATCAGTTTGAACCGGGCAGGGGGTTTGCCGCCTATAAGAACACCCTGCTGAAACAGATGGAACGCTGAAAACCACGCGGCTCTTCAAGATGTAAATCGTATAAAATAAGGCTTTCCCAAAACCCTGGTTTCGGGAAAGCCTTGATCATCGTAACCATCATAACGCATTATGACGCGGAGGGTTACGCACCTCCGCTTATCATGGACGCCGAATTACCGCGCCGTCTCTATGCCCACTTGACGAA
>JAIRSL010000266.1 GCA_031255475.1 Treponema sp. | reverse complement strand
GAAAATAAAAAAGGTCCACAGATTTCACAGATTAAGCGGATTTTGCGGCAAAACCCATTCTTAAATCTGTGAAAATCTGCGAAATCTGCGGACATGAATTCTTAACTTGTTGACAGTGGAAGCTTTAGGGCGTTATTAGGGTATGAAACCCTGAGTCTAACCACCACTAGAGAACAACATACCTCGCCTTAGGGCGAGGTTGTTGATTTTTGCTATAATAATGATAAATTTTATAGCAGGAGATATTGCATGAAAGCGGCATTCTTGACGGAACCTAAACATATTATAGTGGAAGAGGTCCCAAAACCGGCCGCCGGTCCGGGGGACATGCTGATAAAGGTGGCCTACTGCGGAATCTGTACCCTGGAACAACGGCTTTATACCGGAGAGCGGAAGCTCTACTATCCCATCATTCCGGGACATGAGGCTTCCGGGGTTATTGAGGAGATCGGCGGGGAGGTGAACACGCGGCACCGGGCAGGGGATCATGTAACTCTGGACCTGGTAAACCGCTGCCATATCTGTCCCGCCTGCCTTTCGGGGAATTCCAACCTGTGCGAAAACCGCTTTAACAAGGGGCAGCGGACGCTGGGAGGTTTTGCCGAATACATCCTGATCCGGCCGGATCAGGCGTATGTGGTTCCTCCGGGCCTCCCCCTGGAAAGCGCCGCTTTGAGTGAGCCGGTGGCCTGCTGCATCCGATCCCTGAAAAAGGTTTCCCTGAAAATGGGAGAGAATCTGCTCCTTATCGGCGCGGGGCCCATGGGGATGCTGCACCTCAAGACGGCCCTCCTTATGGGGGCCAGGGTCATTGTTTCGGATGTCGATAAAAAGCGCCTGAAAGACGCGGAGGCCATGGGCGCGGACGCGGTTGTGGACGCCTCCGACGGCAGGGCCATGGCGGAAGAGGTCAAGGCCCTGACCGAAGGCCGGGGTGCGGACTGTTGTATTGTTACCACTCCCGCGTCCCAGGCCCTGCAAGCGGCGGTGGATTGTATCGCCGTAAACGGCAGGATCAACGTGTATACCTCGTACAACGATAAACCCATGTTCCCTTTGGATATGAATTCCCTCCACCGGATTGAAGCCCTGGTGACCGGTTCCGAAGGGCGGAGCGAAGAGGATTTTTACCGGGCGACACGCATCCTCTCCTACGGTAAGATTGACGTAGCGGATCTGGTGAGCGAAATCTATCCCTTGGAAAAGGTAAACGAAGCCCTCGAAGCGGCTCTCTCCGGTTCGGCTTACCGGGTCTTGCTGAAGATGGAGGGATACGGTTGTTTTTGACGGTTGATATAGGAACATCCTCCCTTAAAGCGGCGATATTTTCCGCCGCCGGGCTCTGTCTGAACATGGCCGCGGTTCCCCTGGATGCCGGCGCGGGAGGGGGCTGCGAGGCGGATCCCGGCAACTGGCTTGCGGCCTTTCAAATCGCCCTGGGCCGTCTGGGTTCCATGAGGGAGGTTGAGGCGCTTGTGATCAGCGGCAACGGGCCTACCCTGGTGCCGGTAACGGGAGAGCCGGAATGGAAGGGCGGCTCCGGGGCGTTCCGCCTCATCGTGCCTGCGGATACCGCCCGGCTCTGGCTGGACCGTCGTGCCCGTGAAGAGGCGGCCGCGGTTTCGGCCCTTGCCGGGGGCTTTGTGGATCCGAGTTTTTTTCTTCCCAAGGCCCTCTGGATAAAAAATCACCAGCCCCGCCTCTACGAGCGGACCCGGCACTTCCTTTCCACCCCGGAGTTTTTGGCCTATGCCCTTACGGGAGAAGCCCGCACGGTTTTTCCCTCCCGTGGTTTCGAGCGCTGGTTCTGGACAAAAGAACTCCTGGCCGCCCTGGACCTGGACGGGGAGCGGTTCCCCCCCTTTCTTTTTCCCGGAGAAACCATCGGCGAAGTTTCGGCTGTCGCGGCACGGGCCTGGGGGTTCCCTCCGGGGCTTAGGGTCATAGCCGGAGGGCCGGATTTTTTTGTCGGCATACTGGGCACCGGCACGGTCAGCCCCGGTCGGGTGTGCGACCGTTCCGGAACTTCCGAGGGGATAAACCTCTGTACCCGGAACAAGGTGGAAGATCCCCGGCTCATGTCCTACGCCCATCCCATAGATTCGTACTGGAACCTTTCGGGGATCATCTCCACCTCCGGCAGGGCTGTGGCCTGGGTCCGGGAACTGCTGGGCATGGGGAACCTGGGCTTTGATGAGTTTTATGCCCTTGCGGCTTCGGCCCGGCCCGGTTCCTCAGGACTGGTGTTCCTTCCCTACCTGGCAGGGGAACGGGCGCCTCTCTGGGACCCTGCGGCAAGAGGGGTTCTGGCGGGTTTGAGCCTCTCCACCGGCCGGGGGGAACTGGCCCGCGCCGTAATCGAAGGGGCGGCCTTTGCCGTCAGGGACGTGATCTCCGTCATGGAAGAATGCGGATGTTCCCTGGAAGAGATGCGCGTCACCGGGGGGCCTTCGGAGAGCGCTTTCTTTAACCAGGTGAAGGCGGATGTCTGCGGCCGGCCCGTCCTCTTGCCCGTCCAAAAGGAAGCGGGACTGCTGGGGATGGCGATCATCGCTTCGGCTGCCCTGAAAAAATACCGGGATTTAAAAGAAGCGGCGGAAGTTCTGGTGAAGATCGAAAAAACTTTCTTTCCCCGGCAGGAGTACGGAGATCTATACGCCGGCATGTTCGACCTTTACCGTAAAACATACCGTAACCTTAAGGCGCAGTTTCAGGAAGCGGATGTGAGGAAGCCGGAAAATTTTTTGTCCGGCCTTTGACGCATGCGCCGGATCCGGGCTTGTTCCCCGGTATTCGATTGATTTTGGAACAGGCCCGAATGTTCTGTTGTTAGATTAGTATCAGGAGAAAACAGGTGGAAACGGGGATTGTTTTAAGAAAAAATCAATTTTTTGACACAAAGGATAAAAGGTCTGTTATAATTGCCCTCGATCACGGCGGAATTGCCGGTCCGGTGGAAGGGATCGAAAATCCCGCCCGTGTGGTCCGGGCCTGCGTTGCGGGAGGCGCGGACGGCATCTTAACTACCAAAGGATTTGCCGATGCCTCCCGGGGAGAGTGGAACCGTTCCATGGGATTGATCCTCCGGGTAACCGGGGGGTTCACCGTTCTGGGGGGTGGTTTTGAAGAAGAAATGATCATGGAGCCTGAATCGGTCCTGGCCTACGGCGCAAGCTGCGCGGCTATCACCGTTAAATTCGGCCACCGGCGCGAGGGGGCTTTTATCAAACAGGCGTCCCTGGCCGTTGACGCCTTTCACCGCCTGGGCCTCCCCGTGATGATCGAGGCCATGCCCACGGGGACCATCGATAAAAAAAATTTTCCGGCCAACGATCCCGACGGGATACGGATGGCCGCCCGTATGGCGGCGGAGATCGGCGCCGATTTGGTTAAGACCTATTATACCGGCAGTCCCGAATCTTTCAGCCGGGTTACTGCGGCTTGCCCGGTTCCGGTGGTCATCCTCGGCGGGGCTAAAACCGGTACAATCGAGGAGGTGTTTCAGGATATTGCCGGCGCTCTCGCGTCGGGAGGCGCCGGTATCGCGATGGGCAGGAACATTTGGGGGTTCCCGAATCTTGCCGCCACGGTGGAGGCGGTGAGGGGAATGGTCCATTCGGGCTGGACGGTGAAACAGGCCCTGGAAAGGGTCCGGGGTTAGCGGTTTATCGCGTTTCGCCGGCGGGAGTTCATGAGGTTTTGGGAGAATTTCCCTGAATCGGCAACTACGGAATAGCAAACCCTCGCCGCGAGTAAATACAATTTTAGGAATTAGGAGGCAACTTATGAAACGATCGATCCCTGTTATTTCTGCCCCGGTTATTTCCGCGGCGCTGATTCTGGTGTTGGGGATTCCCCTGGCCGCTGCTCCCGGCAGGGAAAGTCCGGGCGGCGGGTCCGCGAAAAATCTGTCGGTTTTGGTTTACATTACCGGGGTGGTAGCGGGCAGCCCCCCGTATGAACTTTTGGCCGCGGGAGCGCAGGAATTTGCCGCCCGGCATCCGGGCGTGAGGATCAACGTCTACGAAGCGGGTTTTAACCAGGCGGAATGGGAAGAGCAGCTTACCTCCCTTGTGGCTTCCGGGGAGTACGATCTTGTGCTCGGTTCCAACCCCTCCCTTCCGGAACTGTGCGTAAACGTGGGCAAAAAATTCCCTAATATGAAATTCGTCATTACCGACGCGGACTTTTCGGGTAATTCCCAGATCGCCACCTACCTGTATAACCAGTACGAACAGTCCCTCTACCTGGGGTATCTTGCGGGGCTTATTACCACCAGCGGTATGCCCAATGCCAACAGTGACAGGAAGATAGGGTTTATTGCCGCCCAGGAGTATCCCCTCCTCAACAACCACATCCTTCCCGGTTTTCTCGCGGGCGCCAGGATGGCGGATCCGGCCATCACCATGGATTTCAGGGTGGTGGGTAACTGGTTTGACGCCAACAAGGCGGCGGATCTGGCGGGAAGCATGATCAACGCGGGTGTGGATGTTTTTGCCGCCATTGCGGGAGGCGCTTCCCAGGGGATGATCCGGGCGGCTCAGGAGAGAGGCGCTTACGTGGTATACCACAATACCAACGAGTACGCCAACGCGCCGGGAGTTATCCTGGGTTGTGGATTAATGGAGCAGAAAAAGCTGGTAATGGAGATTCTGGAAGACGTGATGGCGGGAAAAATACGGTACGGCAGTTCCCGGACCGTAGGGGCCGGAGAGGGCTATCTGGATTTTATCGCGGATGATCCGGGGTACGCCAACTACGTTCCCCAGGATATTCAGCAAAAATTCAACGGCTTTATGGCGGATATAAAAGCGGGAAAAATTCCCTATACCCTGCCGCCTCTCTGAGCGTCCGCTCTCCGTTCGGTTAATTGAAGTGGAATACGCGGTAGAATTACGGGGCGTCACCAAGATCTTTCCCGGAGAAAACCTGAAGGCGAACGACAATGTTTCCCTTCACCTGGAGAAAGGGGAGATCCTCTGCCTGGCCGGGGAAAACGGGGCGGGAAAGACCACCCTGATGAAGATCCTCTACGGGCTCCTCCCCCCCACATCGGGGGAGATTCTGGTGAAAGGGCGGAAGGTGGAAATCGGTTCGCCCCTGGATGCCAACAGGCTGGGAATAGGGATGGTTCACCAGCATTTTATGCTCTTTCCGGAATTTACCGTGGCCGAAAACGTGGTGATGGGGATGGAACCGGTCAAAGGCTTCTTTGCCTACGATTTTGCCCGTGCGAAAAAGCTGACGGAAGAAGTGATCAGCGCCCATCATTTTTCCATCGATCCCGATGTTCAGGTTAAGAGCCTTACGGTAGGGCAGATGCAGCAGGTCGAAATTGTCAGGATGCTGTACCGCCGGGCTGAGGTTCTTATTTTGGACGAGCCGACGGCGGTTCTTACGGAGCAGGAAACCGCCGCTATTTTTAAAACCTTCCGGGCCCTGGCGGATTCGGGCCGCTCCCTGATCCTTATCACCCATAAACTCAACGAGATTAAGCAGATCTCCCACCGGGTGGCGATCATGCGTAAAGGAGAGCTGGCGGCGGTCCGTAATACCGGCGACATTGACGAGTACGAAATTTCCCGGCTCATGGTGGGCAGGGGGGTGGAGCTTACCGCAGATCGGGGTCCCCGGCGGCCTCCGAAGAAAAATCCCGTCCTCTCCTTCCGGGGAGTTACGGTCAAGCGCCACGGGCAGGAACGCCCCCTATTAAACAACATCACCTTTACGGTGAACGCCGGAGAAATCGTCGGCTTTGCCGGGGTTGCGGGAAACGGCCTGGGGGTGCTGGAAGCGGTTCTGGGAGGGTTTTTGCCCCTCAGCGCGGGGCGGATCTTCCATAAAGACCGGGACATCACCGGCTTTGATTCGGTAAAACTGCGCCGGGAGGGGCTGGCCTACGTTCCCGGCGATCGGCTGAGGGTAGGTTCCGCTTCCGGCGCGACGGTTATCGAAAACATCATTATCAACCAACGGAGAAGGTTTTCCAGGGGAGGTTTTTTGGATAGGCGGGCCATGGACCAATTCGCCGGAAAGCTCCTTGGCGAGTATAACATTTCAGGCGGAAGCCGGCGGCGTATGGATTCCCTTTCCGGGGGCAGCATCCAAAAGGTTATCCTGGCCCGGGAAATCGTTCAGTACCTGGATTATATCGTTTTTTCCGAACCCGCCTGGGGGCTGGACATCGCGTCGAGCCGGTATATGTACGATCAAATGGCCCTGCTCCGGGAATCGGGGGCGGCGGTGATTCTCATTTCCTCCAACCTGGATGAAATTCTCGCCAACGCGGACCGCATCATGGTTATGTACCGGGGAACCATTGCCGCGGAAATTCTCCGGGATTCCTTCGGTTCCGCCGGTACCGGAAAAGAGATGGGGGGGGATATTAAAGAAGAGATAGGCGCTTTCATGCTCGGCATAAAAACGCAAGCCCGGCAGCCGCAATACGATGGGGAAGAAAACCGTGGATAAGAGAAATTCGGCTCTGAAAAATTACCTGGCAGCTTCGGGGGGGATGCTTCTTATCCTCGTCATATCCTTTGGGGTTCTTGTCGTCCTGGCCTTTCTTTTAAGCAAGACTCCCGGACGGACCCTGGGTTACTTTTTTTTCGGCCCTTTGCGGAATCTCTATTATTTCGGCAACATGCTCAACAGCGCCATTCCCCTGATCTTCGGCGGTCTGGGGGTTTCCATTGCAATGCAGGCCAACTGCTTTAACCTGGGGGGGGAAGGCCAGATCTACACCGGCGCCTTTGTTACCACTATCGCCGCCTTAGCCCTGGCCCCTCTGGGACTTCCGGGAGCGGTTTTAGCCCTGGCGGCGGGGGCGGCGGTTTCGGGTCTGGCGGCGGGGATTTCCGGCTTTCTCAAGGTCCGGTGGAATACCGGCGAACTTATCACGTCCTTTCTCATCTCCAATACGCTGATACTCGTTACCGGTTATTGTGTTACCGGCCCTTTTCTGGATCCCGGCACTAACCTTCAGTCCACCCGCAAGATTCCGGAAAATTTCCGCCTGCCCCTGATCCTTCCCCCTTCCAACCTGAGCGCCGCTCTTTTTTTCGCCCTTGCTGCGGCGATCCTGGTCTACATCTTCCTTTACCGGAGCAAACCGGGTTATGAGTTGCGGATGAGCGGCATCAACAAGGTCTTTGCGCAATACGGGGGGATCAATACTTCCGGGAAAATTGTGCTGGCCCTGTTTTTGAGCGGCATGTTCTACGGCCTTGGCGGGGGAATGGCAATTTACGGCACGTACCATTCTACCATAAAGGAATTTTCCTCCGGCATGGGCTGGAATGGCCTGGCCGTGGCCCTCATTGCCCGGAACAAGCCCCTGGCGGTGATCCCCGCAGCGGTCTTTTTCGCCTGGATCGGTTCCGGCGCGAGAATCGCCACGCAATTTTCCGATATTACGTTCGAGATCGCCTCTATCGTCCAGTCGGTGGTTTTTTTCCTGGTAACCAGTACGGTTCTTCTGGACATTTTTAAACGGCAAAGGGTCCCCGGATGAACACGCCGCTTCCTGTTCTTCACAGCGCCGTCACCATCATGACCCCCCTGCTCTTTGCCGCCATGGGGGGGCTCTTTACCGAACTGGGGGGAATGTTGAACATTGCCCTGGAGGGGCTGCTCCTGATGGGGGCGTTTGGGGCGGTTTTTTTTGCCCACTTTACCGGGAGCCTCTTTTGGGGGGTGGTCCTTGGAACCCTCCTGTCGATAACCCTGTCCGCGATTATGGGAGGAATTACCCTTAAGCTGAAGGCTAACGTGTTCATCACCGGGCTGGCGGTTAATCTCTTTGCCGCGGGGTTAACCCCGGTACTCTCGTTCCGTTTTTTCGGGACCAGGGGGGTGGTGGTATTTAACGGCTTATCCCGGCTTAAGGTCTTCACTTTTGCGGGAATTCACCGTATCCCGGTTTTAGGGGATCTGTTTTCGGGGCACACCTGGTACGTGTACTTTAGCTGGCTTCTGCTTTTTATTTGCTGGTTTGTCATTTACCGGACCCCGTTCGGTTTCAGGCTTAGGGCCTGCGAGAACCGAAGCGAAGCCCTGACCTCCCTGGGCCTAAAGCCGGACCGCTACCGTTTTGCCGCCTTTCTCCTGTCCGGCTTAACCTGCGGCATAGGAGGCTCTTACCTTACCCTTAACCTCAGGACTTTTGTTCCCAACATATCTTCGGGAAAGGGCTGGATCGCCCTGGTGGTGATCTTCCTGGGCAACCGGCGGCCCCGGGGCCTTCTGGCGGCGGCCCTGCTTTTCGGCCTGGCCGAGGCGTTCTCTAATTTTGCCCAGGGCGTCCTGAACGTTCCCGCAGACTTTATCCTGGCCATTCCCTACCTGTTTACCCTGTTGGTGATGATCGCGGTTTCAGTCTATTCCCAAAAAACCGGCGGTATCCGGCAGGGATAAACGCATAAAAAATGGAACCTACGATTCCTGGAACCTCCGATTCCTGGAACCTGCGATTCCTGGACCCTACGATTCCTGGAACCACAGGTTCCAGGAATTTCAAACCAAAGCGGGGGCTGTTTGGTCAGTCGGTGGTTAAAAATTCCCATGCGTTTATCCTGATCTGTTTTTGAGGCAACAGCAATTTAACATTACAATCCTGCGCGGCATATTTCCGAAAGGTTTCCTCTTGGCCGTTCCGC
>JAIRSL010000232.1 GCA_031255475.1 Treponema sp. | reverse complement strand
CCAGGGAGCGGCTGTCCGTATGGGGTATATCTCCATAGATTTCGTTGTAGACATTGACGGCGGTCACCAGGGCGGCCGGCGGCCCCTTTACCGGGGCGGCAAGGGAAGCGTGGATAAGCCTGATTTTCCAGGGAGATTCCGGTCCGGCAAGGGCGGTAAAAAGGCGCTTTCCCGCTTTAAGGGCCGCTTCCGTCCGGTCAAGACAGCGGAACTCCAGAGCAAGGGACCGGAATTCGGGCCGGGCCATCCACAAGGCCAGGGGTAGGGTGAGAGGACCCGATCCAAGGTCCGTAACGGCATCCCCTTCGGTCAAGGTAATGGGCAGAAGCGGGAGAAGCCGGACCAGGCGGTAGAGGTTCCAGGGGAGGAAGTATCTGAGGTATGCGGAAAGCAGGGGCGGCCGGCCCAGATAACCTTCAGGACGGTCTCCCCGGCCGGAGGTGAGGAGCCGGGAAAGTTCGGCCACGTCACGGTGCAGACCGGCGCGGAACCTTCCCGGCAGGGGGAAGACCGTATCGACCAGGCGGGGAAACCCTTCAAGAAGACGGCGGCTCGCGGCGGGAAGCTCCGGCGGAAATATCGCGGAAAACGCCGGACCGGTCCCCGGCCGGGAAACCGGAACCGGTAAGGACCCGTCCATCTAGCCCCGTTCCCGTTTCCGTGGTCCGGCCGAACCGCGGATCTCAATGTCCACGGGAACCAGAGAAAACCCCAGATCCCGGCGTATACGGTTGCGGAGGTATGCGATGTACGGTTCAGTCACCGCCTGGGGCCGGGATACAAAGATGATGAATTTCACCGGATTGTCCGAGACCTGGACCGCGTATTTCACTTTGAACCGGGTCCGGGGGCCGATGGGAGGTGGGTATTCCTCAATCCACTTCTCCAAAGCCTGATTCAGCGGGCCTGTGTCTATGCGGAGGATAAGCTGGGAGTAGACCCGCAAGGCAAGGTTCAAAAGCTCCTCCATCCCGCTTCCATCCGCGGCGCTTACCGGGACGATGGGGGCAAATTCCATCTTTCCGAAGAAGAAGCGGATGCGGTCCTGAACCGCTTGGAACGCATTCTTTACGCGCGGCATAGTATCCCACTTGTTGAGGGTCAGGATGATCCCCCGGCCCTGGTCGTGGGCCAGGGCCGCGATCTTTTTGTCCTGGTCGGTAAGCCCTTCCTGGGCGTCAATCAGGAGGAACACGATATCCGCTTCGTCTATGGATTTAATAGCCCTGTTCACCGAATAGTATTCGATGTTTTCGGTCACCTTGGACTTCCGTCTGATTCCGGCGGTGTCGAGGATATGGAACTGTCGGCTGCGGTAAACGAAGGTCCCTTCCACAACGTCCCTGGTGGTACCCGGCGCGGGGCTGACGATGGATCCCTGTGAAGCGGTAAGCCGGTTGGACAAGGTGGACTTCCCGGTATTGGGCTTCCCCAGCAGTGCGATGCGGATGGGGCGGGTCCCGCCGTCATCAAGTTCGACCCGGGAGAAATCAAGACGCTTCACAATCGCCGCTTCCAGATCGGCCACGTTATCCCCATGTTCGGCGGAAATCATGTAGACTTCGTTAAAACCGTACGCAAGAACATTCCAGGATTCGTTTTCCCGGCGGCCTCCCTCGGTCTTATTCACCGCCACAATAAGACGATCCTGAGAAGGCCGCAGAAAATCGATAAAGGCTTCGTCCTCTCCGGTAAGTTCCCCTGCCTCAAGGATAAGGACGACAAGGTCCGCCTGACTGACGGTTTCCACGGTCCGGCCGACTACCAAATCGTCCAGGGCATCCCCCAATGTGCCGCCGTCATACGATGGGGGATTGTCCCGGTCCAGCTTAAATCCACCCGTATCGATAAGGCGCACCGGCTTCCCGGCGATAAAGGCATCGGCGCTCACCGCGTCCCGGGTCACACCGGGAGTGGGATCGGTGATGGCCTTCTTCCGGCGGAGAAGCCGGTTAAACAAGGTAGACTTGCCTACATTGGGACGTCCCGCCAGAACCACCGCCGGGAGGTTCCGGTATTTCAACGCGGGATTGAAGGTTTCCGGCTGTACGGACTGCGAAATCATAGCGCAGGATAGCCCGAAAAGGTCCGGCCTGTCAAACGAGCGCATTGCCCCGCGGCAGAGCCGGCGCCGGAAGGCGTGACGAACCTATTCCGAATCGTATTCGATGAGGGTTTGTATATCTATGTCCCCCAGGGCTTTTCTGAAGTTCAGGAAAGGCAGGCCGACCACGCCGAAGATATTCGTCACTTCCCCGCCGGAGGCATTGATGAGTTCCCGCGCCGCCCGGAGAGTGCCGCCGGTAGCGATAAGATCGTCCAGCAGGAGGACTTTGCTGCCCTGGGGAACATCATCGGGATGGATCTCGATTTCGGCCTGAGCATATTCCAGATCGTAGATTTTGGTGAGTTTTCTGCCGGGGAGCTTCCCTTTCTTCCGTATAAGGAGGAGGGGAATACCCATTCGGACCGCAAAAGGAGCCGCAAAGAGGAAACCCCGGGCTTCAATAGCGGCAACCGCGTCAATTTGTTTATGCCGGTAGATTTCCACCATAGAATCCACACAATAACCGAAGGCTTCGGGCCGGATTAAAATGCTGGTTATATCGTAAAAGAGTACCCCCGGTTTGGGAAAATCGGAAACTTTTCTGATATACTCGTCAAGATTTAATTGTTTTCCCATAAATAGCCACCTCTGGTTTAATGTATTAAAGCCCCAACCCAATCTTTTATCTTTTCATCTTTAGAGGAAAAATCGGAAGCAAGAAACGGTTCGGCGCACAGACCCACTTCCGAATCCCGGACCATGGCAGAAAGGTAATTCACCGCATCTCCGGATCCCGAAGAAAACAAACCGCAGACACGCCCCGCCAGATTGATATGATTAAGAACATCCTCCAGATATTCAAAAGAAGGCGGATGGGGCTTTTCGCAGCCGAAAAAAAATATTTCCGCGGGAAGAATCTCGGCGCCGGAAAAATTACGGGCTTGGATGCTGACCACCCGGCAGCCTGTCAGCGTTTCTTCGATCTTTTTAGCCATGCTTTGAGTCGATTCCGTACCATCCGTCACGATGAGTACGTTTTTAGACGCTTCCACAAATTAGATTCTAGCGGGTACGGGAGGCCGTGTCAATTAACCGCATTGTGGGATAAATACATAGAAAATGAATTTCAAACCAAAGTGAAGGTTGTCGGTGGTTAAAAATTCCTATGCGTTTATCCTGAGTCGGCAATACGCTCTCTTGTACCAAATTTTTATTCACTCTATAATTGCCGGATACTCGAGGCTGTTCCAAAACTTCAGTCTTGGAACAGCGACCTTTAAAAAATGCAGTTTTGCAAGGCTTTAGCCTGAAAAACTGCAAGAGCCTGGTCCAAAACCGTGCGCGTTTGGCGCACTGTCAATTAGTTTTGGAACAGGCTCACTCATCTTAAATATTTGGAAGGAACTATGCCGAAAACCCACAGTCCGGGCGACAGGATCGCCGAATTACGCAAAACCTACTCAATCAGCCGCGAAATCCTGGCGGAGCGAAGCGGACTCGATCTTGAATTGAT
>JAIRSL010000194.1 GCA_031255475.1 Treponema sp. | reverse complement strand
ATGCGTATCGCGGGTATGACCGGGGAGCCGCCCTCGCGTATCCTTCACCTTATGCCGGAAAAAGGAAGTATTGCCAAGCTCTTTTATTTTTTCGGGTTTACCATTGCCGTGGGGGTGGTCCTCAACTCCATCGGCCTCCTGGTGAACATCATCAATCTGTATTCGATGAAAAAATACGAAAAGACGTTTTTTTCCAAGACCGGGGCGGCCGGACTTGCCCTGTTCTGGTACGCCATTTTCCTAGCGGTGCGCGTCATTTCGGGCGGACGTCTCGCCTGGTTTGACATCATCGGCCTTGCCCTTCCGGTGTTCTGTATTTTTTTCGGCCCCATGATCTGGCGCATCATCGCCGGGGAACGGCCCGTCTTTGCGGAAGGGTTCATGGTCTTTATTATGGAAGGGTTT
Source organism: Treponema sp. (assembly GCA_031255475.1). Taxonomy (GTDB): domain Bacteria; phylum Spirochaetota; class Spirochaetia; order Treponematales; family Breznakiellaceae; genus JAIRLK01. Next base: position 4,075 of record JAIRSL010000194.1, on the reverse strand, counting down.
GTGGAAGTTCTGGAAACGGCTTCGACTTACATTTCCAATACCGTGAGCTTCCTCCGGGTGGGGGCTTTCGCCCTGTCCCACGCGGTACTCTCGTTCATCGTGTTCACGCTCTCGGAGATGGTCCGGGGAGCGCCGGTGGGGCCCGTGTTTGCCCTTATCGTCATGATCTTCGGGAACGCCGTTATCATCGTCCTTGAAGGAATGATCGTTGCCATTCAGGTGGTACGTCTTCAATATTATGAATTTTTCAGCAAGTTTTTTACCGAAACCGGGGTGGAATTCTCTCCCTTCCGGTTCCGTAAAGGAGTAGAATCATGAAACGTGTTTTATCGGCAGCTTTTTTGTTTTTGTGCATCGCATCGGGACTGCTGTTCGCCGAAGAAGGGCAGGCGGTGGAAGCCGCTTCCGGGGAAACTGCGGTTTGGAAGTATTTCGCGGCGGCCCTTGCGGTGGGTATTTCCTGTATAGCCGGGGGTATCGCGGTGGGCCAGATCGGAGCCGCCGCCATGGGGGCCATGAGCGAGAACCCCGAGCTTTCGGGGAAAGCCCTGCCCTATGCGGGTCTTGCGGAAGGGATATGTCTGTGGGGATTCCTGGTGGCCCTGCTCATCCTGATATTCTAAAGGCCGGTGGATTATTTTTTTATCGGCGATCCCGAACTGGTTACTGCCTTCCGTTTTGTCGGAATAGACGGAAAGGCGGTTTTGGGGCCGGAGGATACCCGCGCGGTGTTCCGTAAGATCACCGAGGGATGGGATGAGACCGCCGGGACGGTGCTGCCCAATATGGAGACCTGCCGGGTCCTTATTCTGACCGAAGAAGCTGCGGACTGGCTGGGGGATACCCTTACCCGGTGGCAGCTTTCCGGCCGGTATCCTTTGGTGGTGGAAGTTCCCGGTCCCATGGGGCATCTTGAGGGCCGGAAGACCCTGGTGGAGTCTATTAGGGAAGCCATCGGTATCCATGTATAAGGTTTTTTATGGAAGAATTGCAGTCAACCGAAGTCCTGGACCGGGAGATCCTGGAGGATGCCCGGCGTAAAGCCCAGCGCATCCTCAAGACGGCCGATGAAACCGCCGCTTCCGGGACCAAGAGGTGGGAGAAGAAAACCGAAAGGGAACTGAAGAAGGTAAGGGACCGGTATGCCGCCCGGCTTGAAGCAAGCCGGAACGAGGTTATGGCCCGGCTCCCCCTGGACAAACGGCGGACCCGGCTTGCAAAGATAGAGACCCTTCTTAAACACGCCGCTTCTTCGTATCTTGCCGATCTTCCCCGTCCCAAGCTCCTTGCCATCCTGGGCAGGGAACTCAAAAAGCGGGCCGGCGAACTGGACTTCCCCGTGCGTGAGGGAACGGCGTCTGTCCGGGGACTCAGCAGGGAAGAGGCCGCGTCGCTTCTTAAAAAGGCTTTTCCCGAGGGGAAATGGAAGATAGACTGCGCGTCTCCGGACGCGGGGGGAAACAGGCGCATAGCTCCGGGGACCTTCCCGGCCCTGGCGGTGGATGCCCGGACGGCGCGGATCATCGTTTCCGCGGATGCCGTGATGGAAACCCTGCTGCGGGATAAACGGGCGGAGCTTGCCGCCGCCCTTCTGGGAGAGGGGGCGCTCGATGCTTGAAGGCAGGGTACGGCGTATTTCCGGGCCTATAGTCCACGTTTCCGGCCTTGGCGCGGCCGGGCTTTTCGACGTGGTTGAAGTGGGGAAAAAACGCATCACCGGGGAGATCATACGCCTGGAACAGGACGAGGCGGTGATCCAGGTTTACGAGGACGACACGGGCCTCATGATAGGCGACGCCGCCTTTTCTACCGGCCGGCCCCTTTCAGCCCGCCTTGGGCCGGGGCTTATCGGAACCATCTACGATGGGATACAGCGGCCCCTGGAAGCCCTGTTCAAGGCAAGCGGGGCCTTTATGGAAAGCGGTTCCCGGGGGAACCCGCTGGATACCGCCAAACTCTGGCCCTTCGTCCCCAGCCGGGGACTGGCGGAACGGCTTGAAACGGGGGAAGAGGTGCGGGCCGCTCCCGGTCTGGTTTTGGGGACCGTGAAAGAGACCGAAAGCATTACCTGCGCCATTATGGTTCCCCCGGATGTTGCGGGGAGCCGCATTACGGAAATTGCGCCTGCGGGAAACTACGCCTGTGACGCCGTGATTGCCAAAACCGACGCGGGGGAAGACCTCCCCCTGGCCCAGTGGTGGCCCGTCCGCATACCCAGGCCCGTGGCGGAACGCCTTTCCCCGGATCAGCCGTTGATCACGGGGCAGCGGGTCATCGACGTGTTCTTCCCCCTGTCAAAGGGAGGGACCGCCGCCATACCCGGAGGCTTTGGTACGGGCAAGACCATGACCCAGCACGCGGTGGCCAAGTGGTGCGACGCGGACGTGATTATCTACATAGGCTGCGGGGAACGGGGGAACGAGATGACCGATGTGCTCACCGAATTTCCCCGCCTTACGGACCCCCGTAACGGCCGGTCCCTTATGGAACGGACCATTCTTATCGCCAACACCTCTAATATGCCCGTGGCCGCCCGTGAGGTGTCGATTTACACCGGCGTAACCCTGGCGGAGTTTTACCGGGACATGGGCTTCCATGTGGCCATCATGGCGGACTCCACGAGCCGCTGGGCCGAAGCCCTGCGGGAACTTTCCGGCCGCATGGAGGAGATGCCCGCCGAGGAGGGTTTTCCCGCCTATCTTCCCACAAGGCTTGCCGAGTTCTACGAGCGGGCCGGCCGGATCAGGACTCTTTCCGGCGCGGAGGGATCGGTTTCCATCATCGGGGCCGTGTCCCCGCCGGGGGGTGATTTTTCGGAACCCGTAACCCAGCATACCAAACGTTTTATCCGCTGTTTCTGGGCCCTGGACCGGGACCTGGCCAACGCCCGGCATTACCCGGCTATCTCCTGGACCGACAGCTACTCCGAATACGCCGAGGAAGTGCAGTCCTGGTGGGAAAAGGTGAATCCCCTGTGGGCCGGGGTGCGCCAACAGGCCCTGGACCTCCTGAAAAAGGAACAGCGCCTTGCGGAAATCGTCAGGCTCATAGGTCCCGACGCCCTGCCCGACGACCAGCGGCTTGTGCTCCTTACGGCGGAGATCATCAAAGACGGTTTCTTGCAGCAGAATTCTTATGACGAGACAGATATGTACTGCGTCCCCGCCAAGCAGGTAAGGCTCCTGGAACTCATCATGACCTTCTATGAGCGCTCCCAGGCGTGCATTAAACTCGGTGCGCCGCTCATCAAGATTGTTACCCTTACGGAGAGTGAATCCGGCGCGGCCATACGGGAAAAGCTGTCCCGGCTCAAGAGCGAAATCCCGAATCAGGACGCCGCCGCCCTTACGGACTTTGAGCGGGAAATGCGCCGGGCCCTGGATGAACTTGAACGGAGCTACCAGACGAAGGAAGGTCTAAGATGACGGTAACGGTGAAGAACACGAATGTTTCGTTTCACGGCCCGGAGGGACTCTATGAGAGGCGTTGAATACCGGGGGCTTGCCCGTATTGAGGGGCCCGTGATCATCACCGAACGGAGCCGCAACGTGGGTTTCAACGAAGTGGTGGCGGTATACGACCGAACGGGGGGCCGTCGCCTGGGCCGGGTGGTGGACATGAGCGAGGACTGGACCGCCATTCAGATCTTCGGGAGCAACACCGGCCTTTCCGCCGATGACAGCCGGGTGGAGTTTTTGGGCAAACCCATGGAGATACGGGTGGGGCCCGGCCTTTTGGGGCGTATCTTCAACGGCCTGGGGGAACCCATAGACGGATACGGGGACATCATCTCCTCAACCTGTCTGGACGTGAACGGCCTCCCCATCAATCCCTACGCCCGGACCTATCCCCGTGACTTCATCCAGACCGGTATTTCCGCCATAGACGGGATGAACACCCTTATCCGGGGACAGAAGCTCCCCATTTTTTCCGGGAACGGACTGCCCCATAACCGACTGGCCGCCCAAATCGTGCGGCAGGCCAGGATCCTCTCCGCCGAGGAGTCCTTCGTCATCGTGTTCTGCGCCATGGGCGTCAAGTACGATGTGGCCCGGTTCTTTCTGGACGATTTTGA
>JAIRSL010000190.1 GCA_031255475.1 Treponema sp. | reverse complement strand
GGGAGTTCCCTTTCTATAAAGGCGGGAACGCCAGGGTTCTCAAGGCCGATGGAATTAAGGAGACCTGAGGGGCTTTCCCAGAGCCGTATCCCTTCGTTGCCGGACCGGGGATTAAGGGTAAGGCCCTTGGTACAGATACCGCCCAGGCGGGAGACCTCAATAAGCCCCAGGTATTCCCGGCCATAGCCGAAGGTTCCCGATGCAGCGATGACGGGGTTGGCAAAGCGTACTCCCGCTACCGTGACCGAAAGATCGGGCGGCGGCGGTTCTTCGTCCCTTTCCCGGCGGCAGTCATACTGTCCGTCTATGTTCCTGTCCATATATCCGTAACCTCGTTAAATACGGCGGCAAAATATCCGCCTTCAATCAACAACCTCGCCTAAGCAACACATTCGGGTTGCCAAGCTCCCCGCGTAAGCGGGCTCTTGGGTATGAAACCCTTCGCTACGAACCATCAAATAGTATCTCTGTTGCCGGGAAAACCGGGCCGTCCGCGCAGCAGCGTTTGTTTCCTCCGGCGGTTTTGACGGTACATCCGAGGCAAGCGCCCGCGCCGCAGGCCATGCGCCGTTCCATGCTGATGAAACAGGGAACCCCCGCCGCCGCGCACTTCGCCCGTACCGCCTTGAGCATGGGTTCCGGGCCGCAGGCGCAGACCGCGCGGTAACTTCCGGGATCGAGAAAATCCGGGATAAGCCCCGTGTTTCCCCTGCCGCCGTCTTCGGTGGCAAGAACGATGTTGCCGGCCTCGAAAAACGGGTGGCTAAAAAAATCCCCGTATTCCGTATCATCCGGTTCGGGGGACATGCTTTTAAAACCGGCGTAGAAATCGAAACCCGCGCCGGCATCCCGGAGTTCCGACGCCAGCGCAAGGAGGGGGGCTATGCCCGCGCCGCCGCCTATAAGGGCGGTTTTTCCCGCGCCTTTTTCAACCGGCAGGAAATCCGCCCAGGCGTTTCCCAGCGGGCCGGTAAGTTCCGCCTTATCGCCGGATCGCAGGCCGGCCAGTTCCGCCGTTCCTTTACCCCGCACGGCAATGATGAAACGGATGCTGCCGGAAATACGGGCCGCTCCGTGCGGTTCCACAAGGGCAACGCTGACAGGCCGGCCCAGAAAGCAACCGGTCCGTTCCGGCCGGAGGAGGAAGAACTGTCCCGCCCGTGGAGGCGGACCGGACCAGGCTATGTCCAGGCGGAACATATCGCGGTTGATCCAATGATGACAAAGGACCTCGCAGAGAAGCGTCCTCCGCTCCCGGGCCGGGGAACTCATCCGGCGTCTCCGGCGGCAGCCGCGCGCAGGGCGTCCCGCATGTCCAGGACGGCTTTCCGGGCAGCTTCGGCCGCGGCATCCGGGGTGACGGCAACGGCCTCTTCCCCAACGGGCAGGGAGGCTTGCCAGGCCCTTAGGATACTCCGGGAAGCGTTGACCACCCCGCCATTGCCGTCCCTGAGCAGGAGGGCCGCATCGCCTGCCGCGCCGCCTTGAGCGCCATAACCGGGGATAAGGAAGAAGAGGTTTCCCCGTTGTTTTCTGACGGCAGCGGCTTCCTCCCGCTCCGCGCCGGATTTGGGGTCCGCCCCCACTACCGCGCCGAAGGCCCCGTATCCGTACCTGCCCGGCCGGATTTCCGCCAGTTCTGAAAGCCGGTCCCCCACTGCGTCGTAGAGGCGTCCCCCGGTCTTGAGTTCCCGGTATTCAAAATCCTTCATTCCCTTATTGGAAGTACGCATAAGCACGAACGCGCCCTTACCTTTGGTTTCGGTATAGGAGAACCAGGGTTCGATTGAATCCATCCCCATGTACGGGGAAAGGGTAACGAAGTCCGCCTCAAAGTCCCCTTCAAAGTGGGCCCTTGCGTACTGCTGGGCCGTGTCCGCAATATCCCCCCGCTTGATGTCGGCGATGACCAGGCCGCCCCGTTCCCGAACAGCCGCGAGGGTTTGGGCATAGGCCACAAGTCCGGCAAGCCCCAGGGCTTCATAATAGGCGATCTGGACCTTGTAACAGGCCGCCGCGTCTATCGTGGCGGCTATAAGGGCGCGGTTATAGGCCAGAACCGCATCCGCTTCCGATGCGGCGCCCCGGAGGAATGAGGGGGGAAGGTAGGACGGGGAAGTGTCCAGGCCCACGCATACATGACCCTTCGCGGCCACCGCCTCGTAGAGTTTATCCATATTGTACATTGCCGATACTCCTGACGTTTCGTTCTATAAACAGCATAACTACATATCGCTGCCGGACCGTCCCGGCAGCGGGGCCTCGTATACCACCCGCCCTTCATGAAGGGTCATGAGAACGCGCCCCAGCAGTTTTTGTCCCGCAAAGGGCGAATTCTTCCCTCGTGACATGAAAGACGCGGGATCCGCCGTCCACGGGGCTTCGGCGTCAACGATTACGATGTCCCCCCGGAAACCCGGAGCGATGCGGCCCCGGCTTTGGCCCAGGCCCAGGATACGGGCGGGATTGGCGCTCATCAGGGCCGAAAGCCGGGACAGACTCAGGCGGCCTTCCCGGACCAGTTCCGTCCTGCACACGGCAAAGGCGGTCTCAAGACCCGTAAAACCCGGCGCTCCTTTTGCCTTGTCCGCTTCCGTGTGGGGGGCGTGGTCCGTGGCAACGGCATCTATGGTCCCGTCCAGGATCGCCGCGAT
>JAIRSL010000018.1 GCA_031255475.1 Treponema sp. | reverse complement strand
CTTAACCTGGACGTGGGCATCGCGGTGGCCAGTGACGATTTTTATACCGGTACGGCGGCCGCGGCTTTTGGGGGGACAACGGCCATTGTGGATCATCCCGCCTTTGGGCCGGCGGGCTGTTCCCTGGATCATCAAATACGGAAATACCACGGCCTTGCGGAAGGCAGCGCGGTTATTGACTACGGCTTCCATGGGGTCATTCAGCATGTAGATGAGGACGTGCTGCGGATGATGGAAGTTCTGGCGGAACAGGGGATCACCAGTTACAAGGTCTACCTTACCTACGCTTTCAAGCTGTCCGATGCGGAAGTTTTCCGGGTTTTGGAGCGGGCCAAAGAACTGGGCGTGATGATCGCCGTGCATCCTGAGAACGACGGGGTGATCGGTCTGCTGCGGGAACGGTTCATCGCTTGCGGCAAGACCGGTCCCGCGTATCACCCCCTGTCCCGGCCCGCCGGGTGCGAAGCCGAAGCCGTCAACCGCATGATCCTCTTCGCCGGTATGGCCGGCAACGCTCCCCTCTACATTGTGCACCTTTCCAACGCCCTGGGTCTCGAATACATACGGAACGCGCGGCGCCGGGGGCAGACGAATCTCCATGCCGAAACCTGTCCCCAGTACCTGCTCCTTGACGACAGCCGTTACAGGCTTCCGGGCATGGAAGGGCTCAAGTATATCATGAGCCCGCCCCTGCGTTCGGTTTCGGACCGTGAAAGCCTCTGGCAGGGGCTTGCGGAAGATATAGATGTTGTTGCCACCGATCACTGTCCCTTCATGTTCGCGACGCAGAAAATCCTGGGTAAAGACGACTTTACCAAATGTCCCGGCGGCGCTCCGGGTATTGAGGAGCGGATACCCCTCATGTACAGCGAAGGCGTGGCAAAGAAGCGGATAAGCCTCCGCCGCTTTACGGATCTGTGTTGTACGAATCCGGCAAAGCTCTTCGGTATGTACCCCCAAAAAGGTGTCATCCGGGCGGGTTCTGATGCGGACATCGTTATCATAGACCCGGATAAACGGGTCTCCCTGGGAAACGGGACGTTTCACGGAAACGTGGACTACACCGCTTACGAAGGGATGGAGCTATCGGGTTTTCCCGTATGTACCGTTTCCCGGGGCGAAGTGATAGTCCGGGACGGCGTGTTTACCGGCAGGGCGGGACGGGGACGGTTTGTGCGGCGATCCCTACCCATCCCCTAAAACCCGGTCCCGGCAGAAGCAGGATACACGCATAGAAAATGGAAAAGAGGAAAACCACGGACAAATGGAACCCAAGTGAGGGTCTGTCGGTGATTAAAAATTCTTATGCGTTTATCCCATGCCGTAGCGCCGGCCGATAGTATAACCGCAGCCTTTATGGTATAAATGGTTTTTATCAATGAAGTACTACGCGATTCAAGTTAAAACCAGGGGAGAAGAAAAATATATCAGCCTGTACAGGGCGTTACACCCGAAAAGATCGCTGGAGATATATTTTCCAAAGCGGAGAATCGACCTGCGCAGGAAGGGTGTCGTGATGCCGGAAACCCCGCCCATTTTTCCGGGATATGTCTTTGTCGAAATCGATAACGAAGACGACATCCTGAATTACCATTGGGAATTCCGCAGAACCGACGGTTTTTTCCGTTTTTTGCGGTCCAACCAGAATATATGCCCTTTACAGGACAAGGACCTGGAAATAGTACTTCACTTTATCAAGAGGGCCGGTCCCATTGCCGGAAAATCCAGGGTCTATTTCGATAAGAATTCCCGCATCGTGGTCGCCGACGGCCCCCTCCTGGGCCTTGAGGGAAAGATAATAAAGGTCGATAAAAGAAAAGGGAGGGCGAAGATCAAACTGGACCTTTACGACGATTCTTTTTCCATTGATCTGGCTTTTGAAGTTATTGAACCGGCGGTTTCGGCCAGAATACCCCGGTAAGACACAAGGACCGGCGGAAGCAATATCCTGATTGACAAAAAACCTGATGAAAAACTATGACCGCTGAAAAATCAAGACGCCTTTACATTATCGGAGCCGGTTTCGCGGGCCAGACTTTGGCCGAAGAAATCAAACGGAAAGCCGTTTTCGGCGGCGTCGTGGCCTTTCTGGACGACGATCCCGAAAAAATCGGCTGGAAAATCGAGGGGATTCCCGTATTGGGCCCCATCCGGGATGTGGCCCGGCTTCTGCGCATGAATCCCGCCGACGAGGCCGTTATCGCCATCCCCAGCGCCAGCCGTGAATACCTTACGGAACTTTACGGCGTTTTACAGAAAGCGGGATTCGGGCGCATCCGCATCCTGCCGGGGATTTCCCAGATCATCGAAGGGGACGCCCACCTGATTCAGACCCGTTCCATAGATCCCCAGGACCTTTTGGGCCGTACCCCTGTGGCGGTCAACCTGAAACAGAGCCTGGCATACCTGCGAGGTAAGCGGGTTCTGATCACCGGCGCGGGGGGATCCATCGGCAGCGAACTCTGCCGGCAGCTCCTCTCGGGCGGGGCGGCCCGGCTGTACCTCTTCGGCCACGGGGAGAATTCGATCTACCAGATTGACAAGGAACTCCGCCTGCTCCAGGACGAAGGGGTCGGCGAAAAAGCCACCCTGGTACCGGTCATCGGGGACCTTAAGGACGGTAACTATATCGATTACATCCTGGGCAGGCTAAAGGCCGACGTGATCTTCCACGCCGCGGCCTACAAACACGTCCCCATGATGGAAGAAAACCCCGTGGCGGCCATAGAGAACAACTTTTTCGGAACCCTGAACCTGATCCGGGCCGCTCAAAAGCACGGGGTAAAACGGTTTGTGCTTATCACCACCGACAAGGCAGTGGAACCTGTCTCTATATACGGGGTTTCCAAGTACCTCTGCGAACGCCTGGTCTTGGACGCCCCGGTCCGGGACGGGGAGAACTCCTCCGGGAGTCACTTTATGGCCGTCCGATTCGGCAACGTCCTTGGGTCCAGGGGGTCCATCATGCCTCTTTTCCAGAAACAGATCGAAAAGGGCGGCCCCGTCACGGTTACAGACCCGGAAATGCGGCGCTGGTTCATGACCATTCCGGAAGCCTGTTCCCTGGTGCACAAGGCCGGCGGCGTCGGCGTCAACGGAAACCTCTACCTTCTGGACATGGGGGAGCCCATACGGATCAGGGATATGGCGGAACAAATGATACGTTTCTACGGCTTTGAGCCTGAAGAAGATATACGAATCGAATACATAGGCCCCCGTCCCGGCGAACGTATGGACGAAGCCCTCTGGTCCGGGAACGAAACGCCCTCCCCTACCGGGTACAGCCGTATCCTTAAGGTTGAGCGGAAAAACCGGGAGACCCTGGACCTGCAATCCCTGATCGAAGCGCTCGCGCCAATCTGTAAATTCGACCGCGAAAAGCCGGAACAATACCGGAACAGCGTCCTGCTGCGGGAAATTCTTCACACGGCCATCCCCGGCCTTATCATACCGGCCCAGGAGGGGGCTTATGGAAACTGACATTCCCTTTGCCCGGCCGTTTATGGGCCGGGAAGAAGAAGAAGCGGCCCTCCGGGTACTCCGTTCCGGGTGGCTCACCACCGGGAAAGAAGCCCTGGCCTTTGAAAAAGAGTTCGCCGGGTTTTTAGCATCCCCCCGCCGCCCTCCCCTCACCGCGTTGGCGGTCAATTCCGCGACAAGCGGCCTCCATCTGGCTCTGGAAGCCTGCGGTATCGGGCCGGGGGATGTGGTTCTTGTGCCTTCGTACACCTTTACCGCCACCGCCGAAGTGGTCCGCTACCTTGGGGCGGACATCGCCTTCGTGGACACGGCCCCCGGCAGTTTTCATATAGACCCGGCGGCCCTGGAACGCACCCTGGAACGCCTGGAACAAGGGCTTCCGGCATACCCTCCACGGACCGGAACCGGCGTGGGCTTCGGGCCCCTGGGAAAACCCCGTGCGGTGATCCCCGTCCACTACGGGGGGCTCCCGTGCAATATGGATGCGATCATGGCGGCGGCCCGGCGTTACGGCATCCGGGTTATAGAAGACGCGGCTCACGCCTTTCCCTCCCGGCTTTCCTCAGGCGAATGGGCCGGGACTATAGGGGACGCGGGGGTGTTTTCGTTCTACGCCACAAAGACCCTTTCCACCGGCGAAGGGGGCATGGTGGTGACCCGTGACGGGGAATTGAGCCGTCGTATCGCGGTTATGCGTTCCCACGGGATAGACCGGCCGGGGTGGAACCGGTACACGGACGGAAAGGCGTCCTGGCATTACGAGGTTACGGCGCCGGGTTTTAAGTACAACCTGCCGGACATCCTGGCCGCCATCGGCCGGGTTCAGCTGACCCGCGCCCTTGCCCTCCTTAAACGCCGGGAAGAAATCGCGGCCCGTTACGATGCGGCCTTCCCGGATGACAAACGCCTCCGTCTGCCGCCTTCCGGGCCGGGGGACGCCCGGCACCTGTATCCCCTCAGGCTCAGGCCGGAAACTTCGGGACCGGGCAGGGACCTGTTTATCAGGGCCCTTCAGGACCGGGGAATAGGAGTATCCGTGCATTTTATTCCTCTGCATATTATGCCATACTATAAAGAGAGGTATGATCTGGAAACGGAGGATTTTCCCGAATCCATGAGGAATTTTGAGCAGGTGGTTTCCCTTCCCATTTGGCCCGGCATGAAGGACGCCCAGGTGGACCGGGTTATCGAAACGGTAAACGCCGTACTCGGCGAGCCGGGGTATTAGAAAATGGACACGAGACCTTTATTTGTCGGAGACACGGAACCTGAGGGCGTCCTGTACGGGATCACCATCCGTTCGCCCATAGCCAGGGGCGCCCTTATCAGCCTTGAATGTCCCAAACTGCCTGCTTCTTACACCCTTGTCAGGAGTACGGACATACCGGGAAAGAACAATCTGGACGAGTTTTCCCTGCCGGTCCTTGCGGCGGAAAGCCTTTCCTATATCGGAGAACCGGTAGCCCTGCTTATAGGCCCCGATCCGGTCAAAGTCGAAAAATTAGCCGGTCAAATCAGGGTGATTACCGGGGAAGAACTCCCAAACCTGTACCCCCACGCCGTTCCCGAAGGCGCCGTTTTAGCCCGCAGGGACATCGCGGCAGGAGAGACTGCGGACGCCTTTAAAGAGGCCGCGGCCATTGTCGAGGGAACCTACACCACGGGCATACAGGACCACTGGTATTCGGAACCCGCCGGGGCGGTGGCGGTATGGAAAAGCGGAAAAGAAGACCGGGGACGGATCACGGTGCATACGGCTACCCAATGGCCGTTCCAGGTCCTGCGGTCCGTAGCAAACGTCTTGAATTTCCCCCGGAACCGCGTCACCGTGGCGCCTTCCGCCATAGGCATACACCTGGACGGCAAACTGTGGTACCCCTCCCTTCTGGCCTGCCATGCCGCCCTGGGCGCTTTTATCACCAAAAAGCCGGTCAAAATCCTCCTCTCCAGAATCGAGGATTTCCGGTACAGCCCCAAACGGAATGGCGCGGAAATCAGGATACGCAGCGCCCTGGGGAACAGGGGGCAGCTCCTGGCCACGGAAATTTCCGTCCTCGCCGATCTGGGGGCCTACGGGGTTTTTACCGATGAAATTCTGGACCGGACCTGCCTGGGGTCGCTGGGGTCCTACAAACCGGAAAATATCCGTATTCAGGGACAAGCCGTATCCACCAACATCCCCCCGGCAGGCCCCTTCGCGGGGTTCGGCATGGCCCAGGGCTTCTTCGCCATGGAACGCCACGTTTCCGCCATTGCCGATATCCTGCATCAGGACCCCATGGAATGGCGGATGGACAATATACCGGGCAAAAAACGGCTTTTGGCCATAGGCGCCCCGGTTTCCGACGCCATCCCCGCAGGGCTCCTGGATACCGCCGCGGCCATGGGGGATTACCGCAGAAAATGGGCCTCTTACGAAATGCTCAGGGAGTACCGGCGGCAAAACGGAAAGGCGGCAAAGTACGAAACCCTGCGGGGCATAGGCATAGCAACCGCGTACCAGGGAAGCGGCCTTCTGTATCCGGGGAACGATAGGGGCGTATACGATGTTGAATTGACGCTGGATAAAGAAGGAACGCTGGAAATCCGTACCGGCATGGTGGCTTCCAACGACGAATACGTGTATATCTGGCGGAAGATCGCGGCGGAGGTCCTTTCGATAGAAGCCGGGGACATCAGGGTGGTATCCGGAAACACCGCATTGGGAATCGATTCGGGGCCCGCCACCCTCTCCCGGAACATCACTGCCGTTACCAGGCTTGTGGAACGGGCCTGCATGGCCCTCAGGAAACAGCGATTCCGGGACCCGCTGCCCATCACGGTACGCCGTTCCTGCCGCCCGGTGAAAAAAACAGGCTGGACCGGCGTTCCCTTTGACGAGAACGTCTTTACCCGCCTTGCCTGGGGCGTCGCGGTTGTGGAGACGGAGATAGACCCCATAGCGTTTATTCCCAAAATCCGGGGAGTCTGGCTTGGAATTGACGGCGGCAAGATACTTTCGGAGGAGCGGGCCCGGCGTTCCCTGAAATTTTCGGTCATCCAGGCCCTGGGCTGGGCCTCCAGGGAGGCAATCGGTTACACGGAGGGGCGAATCCCGGACCATCAATTCGATCATTACGACATTCCGGCCCCTCAGGACATACCGCCCATCCATATCGATTTTATCTGGAATGATACGGTCCATCCCAAAGGCATAGGGGAACTGCCCTTCCACTGCGTGCCCGCCGCCTTTGTCCAGGCGGTCTCCCAGGCGGCGGATTACCCCTTCAACCGCATCCCCCTGACGGCCCGTGATGTTTGGGACGCGAAAAAACTCAAAACCGGGGAGGAGGATATATGACCATCAACTTCATCCTGAACGGTGAGGACGTGGCGATTCGTACCGAAGCGGACGGCCGGCTTTTGGACATACTCAGGAGATCCTTCAACCTTTTAGGCGCAAAAAGCGGCTGTCTGTCCGGTCGGTGCGGGGTCTGTTTTGTCATCCTGAACAGCGCAGTGGTCCCTTCCTGCCTGGTCCCGGCTTTCCGGGTCCGGAACAGCGAGATTATCACTATAGAAGGATTTGCCCAGACCGACGAATACCAGGACATTGTTACCGGTTTTTCCCAGGCCGGCGTCGAATGCTGCGGATATTGCGACAGCGGCAAGATCCTGGCCGCCGGCGCCCTCCTTGAACGCATACCCCGCCCTTCCCGTGAGGAGGCCCTGGCCGCTTTTGCAGGGATACGGTGCCGGTGTACCGAACCGGAAAGCCTGGCGGAAGGGGTATTGGCGGCGGCAGATATCAGGCAGCGGAGATTTTATGGACGCGGTACATAACCAGGTCTTTTTCCCTTCTACCATGCAGGATCTGTTTGCATCGTGGAACCGTTTTCCCGATGCGGTTCCCTTTGCGGGGGGCGTCAGCTTCGTCAGGAACCGGGACGACCGGTACGCGCTGACCCTTCCGGCGAATATCCTGTCCCTGGACGGATTGAGCGAGCTTCAGCGTATTACCCGGACCGAACGGTACATCGAAATGGGGACCATGGTCAGGCTGAACGACATCATCAACCTGGGGAAACCTATCCCCCCTGTTTTTACCCGTGCGTTGAACTGTATCGCCGGCCCTGAATTGCGGAGCCTTGCCACCATAGGGGGGAATATCTGCTACCCAGCCCGGCATCTCAACGCCACGGCCCCGCTCATCGCCCTTGACGCCCGTTATGAGCTGCGGACCGCCCTGACTTCCCGGTGGATCTCCGCCGCCCGGTTTTCGTCCTTCTCCGGCCCTCCGGCATTTAACCCCCAGGAACTCCTTACCCGTATCCGCATTCCCCTGGAACAGTGGAATTATTCACTTTTCAAGCGATTTTCGGACCCCTATCCCGAAGACGAAACAGGAGGCTCCCTCGTTTTTATCGCCCGTATTCAGAAAAACATCCTTACGGACCTGCGGGTAGTGTTCGCCGGGGAAACGGTAATCCGGGATAAAAACAGCGAAGCCGTCCTTTCCGGCAAGCATCTGCCCCTGGACAGGCGGGACATAGGCCATTTCATGGAACTGTGGGAGGCCTTCCTCGCGGAGCTTAATGCTCCGGGCGTCATGATGAAGGCCAGAATACTCAATTTCATCGAAGAGGCCGCCCTGGAACTGGCGGATTGATTGGAAGGCGTGGTCCATACCCCGGAGTTTGCTCCGGAAAATTTGCTACCACCGAAAAAGTTGTAAACCAGCTTTCGGATCGGGGTATGGACCCAAGAACCCGCTTGCGCGGGGGAGAGTATAATAAATTTCCTCTCCAACGAAGATACCCAGGAGCTCGCTCCTGGGTTCTTCATTAGCAGTTTACACTAAAATACTCACAAATCCAGCCGCGTATGCTGTTTGGCGGCCGGTTTCTTTTATAATTTAACAACATTTAATAGGAGTGATCAACATGTTGATCCTGGAACGCCAAAACGCCATTCTGGATATTTTGAATAAAGAAAAGGCTGTCAGCATCAACAACCTTTCGGATCGCTTTTCGATCAGCGCCGCCAGCATCAGGCGGGATCTGGAAAAAATGGAACAACAGGGTCTGGTAAAACGTACCTATGGCGGCGCCATCCTGGTGGAAGGTCTCAATGTGGAAATCCCCCTGGTGGTACGGGAAATAGAACAAAAGGACGCAAAATACAAAATTGCCCGTGAAGCGGCCCGGTTTTTGGAAGATCAGGATACCATCTTTATGGACGCATCCACCACCACCAGGGAAATGACCAACTTTATGGAGGGCGTAAACAATTTGACGGTGGTAACAAACGGCATTCGGGCCATGACCGATATGGCGCTGCTGGAAAACGTTACGGTATACGGCATTTCCGGTAAACTGCGCAAACGCTCCCTTTCTATGGTGGGCAATCAGGCGGAAGCCTGCGTTACCGACTATTGGGCGTCAAAATTGTTCTTCTCGTGTACCGGCTTGTGGATGAGCCACGGGGCAATGGATTATTCCGACGCGGAGGCGGAGCTTCGTAAAAAGATGATGTCCGCCTGCCAAAAGACAATCCTGCTCTGCGATCATACCAAGTTTGACCGCCCCGCTTTCTACAAAATATGTCCTTTTTCGCGGATAAATATCCTTATAACCGATCAAAAACTAGGCCCCCAATGGGAATCGCTGCTCATACAGAACGGGGTGGAGCTGATCTATCCCCCTGAATAAACTGACCGCAAAGGGACCCGGCAGCCCCGGAACGGGGAACCGGCCCGGTTACGGAAAGGGAACGCCGGGCGGCCCGATGCCGGAAACCCGGCAGCCGCTTTTTTGGTGACATTTTCATTCAAAGGCAACCCGGTGGCCAATTGACACAACGATGCTTTATAGATTAAACTACACCCTCATTTGACGGATGTTCGGAGTATCCGTTTGAATATGTTTTTTGGATAGTGTAAAATCTTAGAATGGGGTCTCACATAATTGGCCATGTTTCAGTCTATTCTGGCGTGTCATTTTCGCAGGTTGTACCGGT
>JAIRSL010000095.1 GCA_031255475.1 Treponema sp. | reverse complement strand
CCTCCGTTCGCCAGGTTCAAAACGCCCTGCGGCCTGGGCCGCAGAGCCTGTAAATATGCGTGTTTCCCTGGAAATCTATTCGGTACGCTTTGAAAAGGCTCACTGCGGGCTTTCCGGTTCCTCCACCGCGTCAATCCGTTAATTGTTTGCTGCCTAAAGAAGAGAAGGGCGGAACGGCCGAGAGGAAACCTTTCGGAAATATGCCGCGCAGGATTGTAATGTTAAATTGCTGATCGGTAACCTTCTGAAATTCGCCGCCCGTATCACGGCTGTTTGTCTTCTCAGGCCGTAAAACCGGACACGCCCGTTGGCTGCGGTATACAATGCCGGGCATTGACGGCGGGGTCTCAGGTCGTAATAATAGATATACATGAATAAGTTTATTTTTGTCTCCGGCGGCGTGTGTTCAAGCCTTGGGAAGGGCGTTGCGGCTTCTTCTCTGGGGGCTTTGCTTGAAGGGCGGGGGCTTAATGTCCGTATGGTAAAGTGCGATCCCTATATCAACGTGGATGCCGGAACCATGAGTCCGTATCAGCATGGAGAGGTATACGTAACCGACGACGGGACGGAAACGGATCTGGATCTGGGGAATTACGCCCGTTTTACTTCGGGGCCCCTTTCCAGGGCCAATTCCATCACCACCGGGCAGGTCTACGAATCGGTGATCCGCAAGGAGCGGGAAGGGGGCTACCTGGGCCGCTGCGTTCAGGTGATTCCCCACATCACCGACGAAATCAAGAGCCGTATCCAGGCGGTGGCGAAGGAAGACAGCGAAACGGATGTGGTTATCGTGGAGATAGGCGGGACCGTTGGGGACATCGAATCCATTCCTTTTCTGGAGGCCGCCCGGCAGATTATTCATGAGTCGGGAAAAACCAACGCCCTTTCGGTTCACCTTACCCTTATCCCGGAGGTGGCGGGGGGGGAACTCAAGACCAAGCCTACCCAGCACTCGGTCAAGGCCATGCAGGAACTGGGGATACAGCCGGATATCCTGATATGCCGGGCCCCGGTGAAGCTGGACGAAGGAACCCGCCGGAAAATCGCTCTTTTTACCAATATGGAAACCGATGCGGTCTTTACTTCTTACGATATTGATACGACAATTTATGAGATACCCCTGATTTTTTTCGATCAAAAGCTTGATCAGGTGGTCCTGAAAAAGATGGGGGTTGAGTGCCGTCATTCCGACCTGAAACCCTGGTACGCCATGATGGACAAATTCCGTTCCCAGCAGGGAAAGGTCCGTATCGGCATTGTCGGCAAGTACATGGACCTCCATGACGCCTACAAATCGGTATACGAGGCCCTGTTCCATGCGGGTATCGAAGACGGCGTTAAGGTGGAGTTGGTAAAGATCGATTCCGCCCGGCTTGAGGAAACGGATACGGCGGACGGCATTCTGGGGCCCCGTGCGGCGGACGGCGGGGTAGACGGCATCTTGGTTCCCGGTGGATTCGGGCAGCGGGGAATCAACGGCATGGTCAGGGCTGCGGCCTGGGCCCGGAACAACAAAATCCCCTATTTCGGGATATGCCTGGGTATGCAGGTTATGGTGATAGACTGGGGCCGGAACGTTTTGGGCTGGGATGACGCGGATTCTACCGAGTTTGACCGGGGGACCGGGCATCCGGTGATCAGCCTGCTGGAAGATCAGATGGATATAAAAGATTACGGAGCTACTATGCGGCTGGGAAAGAGCGAAACCGTTGCGGAGTCGGGTACCCATATTATGGAAGCCTATAAAGAGCGGAACATCTGGGAACGGCACCGCCACCGCTATGAATTTGCCAATATTTTCCGGAAGGATATGATCGAATCGGGACTGCGCCTTACGGCATTTACCCCCGACGGCGGCCTGGTTGAATGTGTCGAATGGCCGGATCATCCCTGGGGCTTGGGCGTGCAGTTTCACCCGGAATTCAAGTCGAAGCCGACCGCGGCTAGCCCCCTGTTCAGGGATTTTATCGCCGCTGTGCGGGACCGTAAGCAGGCCCAAAGGTAGACGGCAGATGGGACGAAATTTCCACTTTGCGGCGGGGCTTTTCCTTACCGCCGTGTTTTTTGCGGCCTGTTCTTTTGACTACGGAGCGGGTTCCGTGGGGGACGACGAACTGCCCGATGTTGTGATGCACGATGTACAGTATGTCCGTGTCCGGGACGGGAATCCCCTGGTGCGGTTTGAGGCAGAAGGGGCGGAACGTTACGAAAGCCGTCAAACCATGGAACTGAAAAATTTTTCCTTTGAACAGTTCAACACCGCCGCGGATACCGTAAACGCCGTGGGCCGCGCCAGCAACGCGTCGGTGGAACTCGACTCCGGCAATATCCGCATGAAAGACGGCGTTCGTATCGAGGTGGATTCCGAGGACATTACCATAGAGACCAAAAACCTGGAATGGCGGGACAAAGAACGGCAGCTTGCCGCGGGGACGGGAGAGGCCGTGGAAATTCACCGTTTGGACGGGACGAGTTTTACCGGCTGGGGTTTTTCCGCCGATGCCCGGTACCGGACGTGGGCCTTTACCGGCGGGGTCCAGGGCGTCTACATAGACGCGGATGATGACGAAGAAGGTTCCCCGGAGGACGCGGGGATTCAGGCGGAATCTCCGGAGGACGCCGGACCCCCGCATACGGAAACCCCGGAGGAAGTTTCCGGCTTTGAGGATACCGCCAAATGAAACTGTTTTTCCTGTTAGTTACGGCGGTGTTTTTTTCGGCATATCCCGCGCGGGGAGATGTTTTTACCTTTAGGGCCGACCGGATGACCGGGGGCCGGACTTCCGGCAAGGAGATTACCGTATTAGACGGAAACGCGGAAGTCCGTTCGGACAATATTCTGCTCCGGGCCGACCGGATTGAACTTCAGGGCGAGGACAATCAGTTTATCGACTGTTCCGGTAATGTATGGGGATGGGAAGAAGAGAAAGATATCTATTTTCAGACCGACAGGATGCGGTATGACCGCAAACTGAAGGTCGCCCGTCTGGAAGGGAATTCGTCTCTTGAAGATAAAAAAAACGAACTGGTCGCTAAGGGCCGTTTTATCGAGTACGATGACGAAGCGGAGGTAACGGTGTTTCAAATTTCGGTCCGGCTTTTTAAGGACGATATGGTGTGCCGGTCCGAGTACGCCGTTTACCGCCGCGTTGAAAAACTGTTGGATCTTTCGGGGTTTCCCGTGGTGTACAAAAAGAGCGATGAATTCCGGGCCGACCGTATCCGGGTCGATCTCGACACCGATGATGTTACCATGGAAGGTTCCGTTTCCGGGGCCATTAAGGATTAGCGCCGTGGATGATGAATTGCGGAATGAAGACGCCGCCGCCGGAGAAGACATCACCGGGTTTCCGGAAGAGCCGGCGGGGGAAGAAGTCCTCCCCGAGGAGCCGGAGAACCCCCACGTACTTGCGGTAACCAATCTCCATAAAAAATTCGGCCGGAAAGAAGTTGTCCGGGGCGTAAACTTTTTTATGCATAACGGAGAAGTCGCGGGTCTTTTGGGACCTAACGGGGCGGGAAAAACCACCATCTTTTACATGATCGTGGGATTCTACAAACCTACCCAGGGGAACGTAACCTTGAACGGCGTTGACATAACCCGCAAGCCCATGTTCCGGCGGGCGCGGCAGGGGATAGCCTATCTGCCCCAGGAAGCGTCCATCTTCCGCAAACTTACGGTGGAGCAGAATATCTGGGCCATTCTGGAAAGCCGCCGGGACATAGACAAGGCGCAGCAAAAGGAACGGCTTAACAGCCTGCTTGAGGAATTCGGGATTACCCGCATCAAAAAACAGTTTGGCTACACCCTGTCGGGCGGCGAACGCCGGCGTACCGAGATTGCCCGCGCCCTGGCAACGGAGCCCAAGTTCCTTCTTTTGGACGAACCGTTTGCCGGGATAGACCCTATCGCGGTGTACGAAATCAAGCAGATCATCCGCGGTCTTGCCGAAAAGGGCATAGGCATCCTCATCACCGACCATAACGTCCGGGATACCCTGGAAATAACCACCGAAGCCTTCATCATTGCCGAGGGCACCATAGTCGCGCGTGGCGGCCGGGAGGCGATCCTGGCGGATAAGCTGGTCCGGGAAGTTTACCTGGGGTCTGAGTTCGAGATGTAGGCGAGGGCCCGCGCTCCGCGGCATTGCCCGGTTCCGTAAGGCGGGGTATACTTTTCGTATGAAATATGTACTCCGGGTCCTTATCGCCGTTTTCGGCCTTCTCTCTCTGGGGATCTTCCTGGGGTCGTTTTTCCTTGCCCGTAGGCTGCACATCCCCTTGCCGGAAGAAGGGGCGGTTTCGCTGAACTACCATTTTTCCCTGTACCTGCCGGATAACCGGAACTCCTTTTTTACCGGTATCATCCGGGGCGCGGAACAGGCGGCGGCCGAATTGAACGCCGCGGTTTCCATTCATTCCATAGATCCGGTGAAGAACGAGTTGGAAATGGCCGCCTACACGGGCGTGGACGGGGTCATTGTCTGTCCCTATCTGGAGGACGGAATGGCCCGGCGTTACCTTAACCGGCTGGGGGCGCGGCAAATTCCGGCGGTGATCATCAACCACAACGTGCCCAACGAGCAGCCCTGGCCGTTTATCGGGACCAACAACTTCGAGGTAGGCCGGCGTATCGGGACGCTGGCGGGGAAGTCCGGCGACGGGCCCATACGCCTTGCGGTGGTCTACAGCGATAAAGCGCCGGGCATCTACGGCGAGCGGGAGCTGGTGGAAATGGGGATAACCGCGGCTCTGGGGGACCGGCTTGCCGCTCCCATCATGGGGCTGCGGACCAACCTGAATCTCCTGGATGCGGAAGCGCTGCTCTACCGGCTGTTCCGTTCCAATCCGGCGTCGCAGACGGAAATTCCGGCGGCGGATATTAACACCATCGTGTTCACCGATTCCAACGACACTATCGCCGCCGCGCAGACACTTATTGACATGAACCTTGTCGGCCGGGTCAGGGTCATCGGGTTCGGCGGCGGGCAGGGAATAGAAGACAGCATCCGCAAGGGTGTCGTCACGTGCAGTATTGCGATTAATCCTGAACGGATAGGCTACGAAGCGGTACAATCACTGGCGGCGTTACGGCGCACAGGATATACATCGGCTTCCATAGATACGGGGATAGAAATTATAGATAGAGGCTCCCTGCCGTGAAAGGCGGGCTGCGGCTCAGACTGTCCCGGTTTTCCCGCTCCCTCCGGGTACAGATGCTTGTCGGAGTATTCGGGGTTTTTTTTATCCTGGTCCTGTCGGCGGGATACATCCTCTATTCCGCCAAGCGTCTTCAAACAGTCTTGGACAGTGGTTTCGAAAAAGAACGGTTCATAAAAACCATTCAGGAAGATTTATCCGCGTACCAGGCGCCCCTCCTGGAGTATCTTTCCACCCGATCATCCAACGCCCTGGCGCGCATCCTTGTGGACGCACAATCCCTGCGGGGAAAGCTGCCTTCTTATACCCCCGTCACCACCGGCGCCGCTTCCCTTAAAGAACGGGAACTGTACTCCCTGATTCACGCCTACCTGAATCTGGCGGACCAGGCGATAGAAGAAAAGCGGGGCCGAAACATTGCGGCCTATACCCGTATCTATGACGAAATGGGGCGGCTTTTGGGATACATCAACGCGGAAATTGAAGCGGTCAGTACCGAACGGTTTCACGGCCAGCTTGACGCTTACGAACTCTTCATTGCGGAGTCAGGCGAGGTTCAGGTGTGGAACCTTGCCTTTATTATTTTTGTTTCTATATTTGCGACACTGCTGCTGCTCCATTCCATCGGCCGTTTCACCAATCCTCTGGTACGGCTTTCCGCAATGGCGGCGGAACTGTCATCGGGAAATTTTGATATCGGCGATATTGAGACCGGTTCGGTCCGGGAAATGGATCAGGTGGTGGAAGCCTTTAACCGGATGAAGAACGAGATACGGCAGTTTATCGATGAGATGCGCTGGCAGGAGAACATCAAACAGGAATACATGCAGGAAAAGATGCGGAATATGAAAATGGAAGGCCTGGTGCGGCACATGGAGATCTACGCGCTCCAGGCGCAGATGAATCCCCACTTCCTTTTCAACACACTGAATACGGGTATGCAGCTGGCCATTCTGGAAGGGGCGGACAGGACCGGCGAATACATGGACACCATGGCCCGGCTTTTCCGGCACATAATCCGCAATAAGGAAATCATCGTTCCCCTGCGCCACGAAATCGAGGGACTGCAATATTATTTCGCCATACTCAGGGTGCGGTTCCCGAAAAATCTCGATCTGGTGCTGGACTACGATGAAACTTTGCAGGATACCTGCAAGGTTCCGGTTTCCGTCATTCAGCCGCTGGTGGAAAACTGCATTGTCCACGCCTTTAAGGAAATGCCCCCTCGTGCGGCGATCATCGTGCGGGCCGAAAAACAGGGGAGCCGCCTGGTACTATCGGTGCGGGATAACGGCTGCGGTATGCCGGCAGGGTCCGTAGAAAAACTGCTGCATCCCCTTTCTCTGGACGAATCGTCCCAATCACGGGTGATGGGCCTTGAAAACGTCATTCAAAGGCTGTATTTTTTCTACCCCGGCGATCCCGAAGTAATACGCATAGAAACTGCGCATGGGGAAGGAACCGTGGTCATTATACGCATAGATACCGGGAGGGAACCATGTATAGGGTCCTGATTGTGGACGATGAGGAACCGGTTCTGGAAAGCTATGCCTTTATGCTGGAAGGCGGCGGGGACTTTGTCCTGGCCGGAACGGCCCGTTCAGGGTATCAGGCTCTGGAATTCATCTACAAGCAGGAACCGGATCTGGTTTTTATGGACATCAACATTCCGGGCATGGACGGGCTGGAGGTCATCACCGATGTGTACCGGAAATTCCCCAACATGGTTTTTGTCCTGTCCACCGCCTATGAACGGTTTGATCTTGCCCAGCGGGCCATTCCCCTGGGGGTATTTGCCTATCTGGTCAAACCGGTTTCGAAAAAAAAGTTTCTCGCAACCCTGGACAAAGTCCGGGAACACCTTGACGGCAGGTCACGGACGGCGGCCCGGAACAGGGAAGCCCCGGAGCGGCAGTTTCTGAAAAAAACCATCTGGAAGGAGATGACCGAAGATGCTTGGGAACGGTACCGGGCGCGGTTTGACCTGCCGTCGGACAAGGGCGTCGTGTGCATTATGGAAGCCGAATATTCCGCCGGACCCGAACCACGGGAGCCTCCTCCGGACGGGGAAGA
Source organism: Treponema sp. (assembly GCA_031255475.1). Lineage (GTDB taxonomy): Bacteria > Spirochaetota > Spirochaetia > Treponematales > Breznakiellaceae > JAIRLK01. Next base: position 813 of record JAIRSL010000095.1, on the reverse strand, counting down.
ACCGGCCTGGGGCAAAAGGATTGCGGAACAGCTTTCCTACCGCCACCGCTGCCTGGTCGATACCCTTTTTAACCGGAGTATTTTCCTGGTGTCCGAAGACATCGGCCGGGAAGTTCTGGAACGCCACCTTGCGGCCGCGTTCCGTGAGGTTTTTCCGCCCCCCGTTTTCCCCAAGTACGGCATAGGCGGCTGTTACCGGGGGCCTGAGCTGTACAAATCCTGCAACGAAGCCCTGGCCGAACTGGGGAACAAACGGAGCCGCACGGAGGATGAGGCGCGGGAACGGCTGCGCCTGGCCCAGCTCCGCCGGAAGATCGGTATCGCCGATGCCGACGAGGTAAGAAAACTGTTCGCCCGTCTTTGGGGAGATATTTTTGCAGGCGGCGATTTTATCCTGGCCAAGGCGAAGATGATTCCCGTATTCATGTTCCTGCTGGACGATTGCAGCGGCTGTTATCAGGGCGCCGCCGGAGAAGCGATTCCTTTTTCCCCGGCGGAAGACATCATGGCTGTCGGGGACATGGCCGAATGGGAAGCGTGGTCCGCCGGCGCCTTCGAAAAAGTCCTCAAATTAGCTTCCCTCCGCCGTTCCGGGAATTTTCCCCTTCCCCTGATCAAGGCCATAGAGTACATACACGAACACTACACGGAAACCATCCAGTTGGGGGACGCCGCGGAGGCCGCCCTGGTTTCCGCCGCTTATTTGAGCCGCCTCTTTTCGGAACATCTTAAAACGAATTTCGTTGATTATCTTACGGAACTGCGGGTAGAGCGGGCGGAAAAACTCATCCGGGAATCACGGATGAACATCAA
>JAIRSL010000084.1 GCA_031255475.1 Treponema sp. | reverse complement strand
TTTCAGGAAATCAGGGCTACTTTCGCCTCCGCCCTGGATCGTATCGGGGAGCATGAGGAGTTTGTCTTTACTTCGGCCTGCGCCTACTACTACAGCCTCGTGGAGGCTTCGGATCCCGTGTTGTTTGAGCGTATCCGGGAGGCGGTTAAGGCCGGACGCTGGCGTATTGCCGGGGGCTGGTGGCTTCAGCCTGACTGCAACGCTCCCGCGGGCGAGTCTTTTGCCCGTCACGGTCTCTATGCCCAGCGGTATTTTAAGGAGAAATTCGGCGTTACCGCCAAACTGGGCTACAATGTGGATTCCTTTGGCCACAACGGAAACCTGCCGCAGTTTCTGAAAAAGGCCGGTATGGATTCCTATGTGTTTATGCGGCCCATGGCCCACGAAAAAACCCTGCCCAAACGGCTTTTCCGCTGGGAAGGCGTTGACGGTACACAAGTTTTGGCCTTTCGGCTCCCGGTCTACAACACCGGGGGCGGCGCCGAATGGGGGGAAAAGCTGGCCGGTCATATACGGCTCCACCTGGAGGACGCGGAAAGGGAGGGGACGCCCTTTATGTGTTTTTACGGCGTGGGGAATCACGGCGGCGGCCCTACCAGGGAGAATCTCAGGACTATCGACGGGCTAAAGGCCGGAGGGGAACCCGTGCTGTACAGCGATCCCCAGCGTTTCTTTAAGGAGGCTGCCGGAGTGTCCGGCGTACCGGTCATAAAGGACGAGATGCAATACCACGCTATCGGCTGTTATTCGGCGTTAAGCCGGGTGAAACGGGCGAACAACTACACCGAACAGCAGCTTATGTTTGCGGAAAAGATGCTGGCGGTGCTAGGCGGCGCGGACGGTGACCGGGCGGAACATACCGCGGCTCTCTCGGAGGGCTGGAAAAAGGCGCTGGCCAATCAGTTTCATGATTCCCTGGGGGGTTGTTCCATTCCCGAGGCCTACCCGAAGATCCTGGCGGCATACTCCTGGGCCCAGGAAACGGCCAATCAGATGACCGCAATCCTGTTCCAACGTCTTGCCGCGCAGGTCGCCGCTTTCCCGGAAGGTTCCACGCTTATTGTCTGGAATCCCCATCCCTGGGAAGTGAGGGATACCGTGGAGTTTATCGGCGCAACGGACGGGGTTTTTGACGCGGGGGGCAGGGAAATTCCATTTGAGTATACGCCCGCCAGCGCCATTACGGGAGGCTTTTTTTCCCAGGCTGTCCGGTTCAACGTAAGCCTTCCGCCTCTGGGCTACAGGTCGTACCGTCTTAAAAACTTTACTACCAGTCTTGAGATCAGCCGGTTTCTGGATCTTCAGTACACCAGAACCGCTTCCAACAGGATTTGTTCCGGCGATTGGGAGGCGCTTATTGACCGGGAGAGCGGTTTTATCACTTCTTTCCGTAATAAAACGTCGGAAACCGAATTCCTTGGAGGCCGGGGTATTGGCCCGGTAATCGTGGACGACGAGTCCGATACCTGGACTCACGCCCTTTCTTCCTACCAGGGCGCCCGTCATCCCATGGCGCTGGAATCGTATACCCTTGTTTCCCAGGGGCCTGTTTCCACCGAATACGAGATTGTCTACAAACGCTTCGATAGTACCGTGATCCTCCGCGTCAACCTTAACGGAGAAGAGGGGAGGCTTGACATCAAGGCCAGGGTTATCTGGAACGAGCATCACCGGCTTCTCAAGCTGTGTATCGGTTCGGTTTTTACGGGCGGAACCTTCACGTCGGAGATCCCCTACGGCGCTATTGAGCGGGCCGCGGACGAGACGGAGTGGCCGCTCCAGCGCTGGGTACTATTGTCAGGCGGCGGCGCGGCTCTGGCGGTTTTGAATGACGGGATCTATTCCGGCAGCGCCTGCGGGGGGAGCCTCGATCTTACGCTGCTGCGGAGTCCGGTGTACGCCAACCACGAGAACCAGTATCCCCGGCCTGACCTGTACCACCGCTACATCGATCAGGGAGAGCAGGAATTCTGTGTCAGGCTCCGGGGCTATCCCCGGGGCGCGGGTAACGATGCGGCCGCCCGCCGCGCACTGGAACTCAACCAGCCGCCGGTATATGTTATCGAATCCGCCCACCAGGGGAAGCTGCCCAAGGAACAGAGTTTCTGCGAAATAAAAGAAGGTTCTACGGCCTTGATTAGCGCCATTAAGCGAGCCGAGGACAACGACGGCTGGATTGTCAGAGCGGTGGAGGCGGGGGGGCAAAAGACTCAGGCCAACATTGATTTTACCTGGCTGGGCGTAGAGGGGATTTTTACCTTCGGGCCTTATGAGATTAAAACTATCAGGATTGCCGACAGGGACGGAAGCATAACGGAGACCGATCTGCTGGAATAGGAATCATGTTTTTGGCGCACGCGGCGGCCGGTTCTACCTCATCGCCACTTCCATGGCAATGTCGGCGCATTTCTTGAGGTTCAGGGGCTCATGACCCACGGTGCTGATGTCCTTGAAGATAAACTCCAGGGGGCAGCCGTATTTCGCGGTAAGGGCCCTGGTTTCTTCCAGGTCTTTACGGATCACCTCTTCGTTGAAAGCCGCGATAAAGGCCGGGTTAGGCTTGTTGGAAAAAACATAGTCTCTGCCGATTTTTTCGGCGCCCCGTTCTTTGTTTGCCCAGGGACTCATGGAAATTTTGCGCAGCCGGGGGATTTTGCGCACTTCGTTCATTTTGCCGTCCAGGGGATCGCAGCAGCCGTAGTAGACCAGGCCGAAGCGCTCGAAAATGGGCATCATATAGTTTATTTCGAATTCCTCGAACATGGCCGGAGATACGGTGACGAACATCTGGGCAAGGCCGAACATCCAAATGTCCAGGGCCCGTGGCTTTTCAGGATTGAAGCCCGGCGCGGGGAGATCGCCGGTAAACGCGCCGGTACAGTGAATAAGGGCCTGGCTGTGGCAGAGAAGCCCCTGCTCCTCAAGCTGATCCAGTTCCGACATATAACCGTCGGCGATACGTTTTGCCAGGGCGTGCATCATGTCGGGATTGTCCACCAGACCGTAGAGGGCGCCTTCGACACTCATCCACTGGGCTATGGGATCCCAGATTGACAGATACGGATCATAGCCTTCCTCCCGCAGTGGCATGATGCCGTCAAAAAGCCACTGCGCGGTTTCCATCCGGCGTTTTGTTTCGGCGGCATCGTGGGTGATGACTGGGGTTTTCACCTTGTTTATCACATCGTCTATTGATTTGAACTGGTTTTCGAATTTTTGACTTAAAACATCGGCGTTTTCATAGGCGGCCAGGGTATGTACCTGGGTTGTAACGCCGAACCCGCTGTGATTCACCGCCTTGTACACCTTAATAAAAGGCTCCACCACCATATCCACCGGGAAATATTCCCACTGGAAAAGAATACGGCGGAAAACCGTTTCATAGGCCCGGCATTCCTTGTCCTCACAACGGAGGGCGAGCTTGCCGTCTATATCCATTTCGCCCCAGCAGACCTGATCGATGGTGACCATGGGCCGTTCGGGCCTTAATCCGTTAAGCTTGCGCCAGAGCCGGCGTTTTTCTTCCTGCACGGGCAGAGCCGCGATTTCAGCCACCCTGGAGGCAAGTTCCCTCAGAATCACCCGATCCTTTTCGTATTTATCCATAATCGTTTTCCTTATATCGAATTGCGCCGCTTATTTCAATGACTGCCCGAACATACCCGCCACAAAGGACTTTTGGAAGATAAGGAAAACCAGAATAGGCGGAAATACCATGAGTATACCCGCGGCGTTTAATCCGCCCCAGTCGTTGCCCCAGGAACCCAGGAAGGCCAATATCCCCTGGGCAAGCACCCGTTTATTGGGCGAAGTGGTCAGGGCATAGGAAAAGGTATAGCCGTTCCAGCATCCGATAAAGATATAGATCATGACCGCCACAAGGCCGGGCCGTATGGAGGGCAGGGTGATCCGGAAAAGGGTTCTGATATGTCCCAATCCGTCAAGGTAGGCGGCTTCCTCGATAGCCCGGGGAATATTGACGATGAAATTCCTGAGCATCCAGGTTGAAAGGGGGATATTAAAAACCACATTGACTATGACAACGCTGGTCATGGTGTTGTAGAGATGCATCTTGTTAAAATAGGACACAAGGGGAACCAGAACCGCCGTCGCGGGCAGCATGGGGAGGATCAGGAGGCTCAGGGCCATCGGCTCCCGGCCCCTGAAGTTGAACCGGGCCAGGGAGAAGGCCGCCACCAGAGCGATAGGTATGGTAATGATGATAACCGATACGCTGATTTTGAAACTGTTGAACAAATATTGCAGTATCTCTTTCCGGCTGAAGAGACCTTTGAAATGCTCCAGGGTAAACGACTT
>JAIRSL010000076.1 GCA_031255475.1 Treponema sp. | reverse complement strand
CCGTTCCACTTGTTGTCGATGTAATCCTTGATCTTTTGGGACAGCAGGGCCTGTTTCAGGGCCAGTATCTTGGGCGCGCTCTCGTTCCCTTTTCTGACCACCATGATATTGACGTAGGGCGAATCGGCGCCTTCCAGGATGAGCGAATCCCTGACCGGGTTAAGGCCGGCATCCAGGGCGTAGTTACCGTTTATTATCACGGCGTCCACGTCCCCCAGCGCCCTGGGCAGTTGGGCGGCGTCAAGTTCCCGGAACTGAAGGTTCTTGGGATTTACGGCAATGTCCTGAACCGTGGCCGTAAGCCCCGCCCCTTCACGAAGGGTAATGACCCCGTTGGCCTGGAGCAGAAGCAGGCCCCGCCCGCCGTTGGAAGGATCGTTGGCGAGAGCCACCGTCGCCCCGGAAGGAATCTCCGCTATGGACTTGAATTTGTTGGAATACAGGCCCAGGGGTTCCACATGGACCCCGAAAGCGTTCCCCAGCGCCTTGCTCCAGGCCTCGTTGGATTCCAGATAGGGGATGTGCTGAAAGTAATTGGCGTCCAGGTCCCCGGCGATCAGGGCTTCGTTCGGCTGCACGTAATCGTTATAGATTACCACCTTAAGGCTGTACCCCTGGGCGGCCAAATCATCCTTAATCAGTTCAAGGAGTTCCCCGTGAGGCGTAGGCGTCGCCCCTATGGTCAGGATCGATTCCGGGGCGTCTTTTTTCCCCCCGGCATCCGCGTTCTGATTAATCGTCAGAATCAAAGCGCCCGCAATAAGCAGGCTTAATAGAGTCCTTTTCATACTAATCCTCCATAAATAATATGAATTATTATTTCTTAAACATGAATTTTAGTCAATACTCCGGCCAGATGTGCGCCGGAGATTCAACGTTTCGTCTCCCATAAACCGGCAATATCCTTAATCCGGCAGAAACGGGCCGCATTTACGGGAGAAGAGGCGGAACGGCTTTGTATAAACCTTATAAACCTTCCGTGTTAAGGTCACGCCGTTTTATACAAAGGGGTTCTCCGTTGGATAGAGCATACCCTTGGGCCGGTTAAAGGCAATGTCCGGAATCCCCAGGTAATCGAAGACCGTGAACAATGCCTTGCCGAAATTGCCGAAGGCTACCGCGCCGTGGTGGGGATAGCGCTTGGCGATAAGTACATGCCGGTAGAAACGGCCCATTTCCGGAATGGCGAAGATCCCTATACCGCCGAAGGAACGGGTTTGCAGGGGCAGCACTTCGCCCTGGGCAATGTACGCCTGAAGGGAACCGTCGGCGTTGCCGTGCAGTCGGAAAAAGGTGATGTCCCCCGCCGCAATGTCCCCTTCCAGCGTTCCACGGGTAATATCCGGCGGGCTTTTCCCGTTTTCCACCGTGCGGTTCATGATAAGCTGGTACTTTACCGCCGTGTTCTTTTCTTTCCTCAGTTTGCACAGCGGAGTATTGCCGCAGTGGAATCCCATGAACACATCCCGGAGCGTGTAGGGATACTTTCCCCGGATGCCGCTGTCGTACATGTCCCCTGGAACGGTATTGTTAATATCCAGCAGCGTTACCGCGCCGCCGGAAACGCAGGCCCCTATGTATTCGCTCAGGGCGCCGTAGATGTCCACTTCGCAGCCCACCGGTATGCCTCTGGAGGCGAGCCGGGAATTGACGTAACAGGGAACAAAGCCGAATTCGGACGGGAAGGCGGGCCAGCATTTGTTGGCAAAGACCACGTAATCACGGGCGCCCTTATGTTCCGCAGCCCAGTCAAGCAGGGTAAGTTCAAACCGGGCCAGTTTCGGCAAAAGATCGGGATATTGGTTTCCGTCCACGCCCAGTTCGTCGGCCATGTCTTTCACCGTACCGGATATACGGGGGTCTTCCGCATGTCCGCGGTAAGCCGCAAGGAGGTCCAGTTCAGAGTTCTCCTCGATCTCCACGCCCAAATCGTAAAGCCCCTTAATAGGCGCGTTGCAGGCGAAAAAGTCCTGAGGCCGCGGCCCGAAGGTGATGATTTTAAGGTGAGTAAGCCCCAGAAGGGCGCGGGCCACGGGAATAAAATCCTCCGCCATACGGGCAATGTCCTCGGCGGTCCCCACGGGATACTCAGGGATCACCGCCCTGATTCGTCTAAGCCCCAGATTGTAGGAACAGTTGAGCATACCGCAATAAGCGTCGCCCCGGCCGTTGATAAGGTCCTGCCCCGTTTCTTCCGCCGCCGCCGCGTACATTACCGGCCCTTCGAAATATTCGGCGATCAAGGTCTCCGGCGTCTCGGGGCCGAAATTCCCCAGAAACACCAGAAGGGCGTTGCATCCCGCTTGTTTTACCTCCTCAAGGGCTTTCAGCATGTCGGTCTCGTTCTCCACAACGGTCCGGGCCTCAAACACGGAAACACCCCTTTGAGCGCACGCCGCCGCCGCCTTGCTCCGGCGGTTTTCCGACAGGGAAAGCACAAAACAGTCGCGGGAGACCGCAATCATTCCCAGTTTAACTTCAGGAATATTCTTCGTCATAAACGCCTCTCTTATGGATAGCGGGATAGGCCGAATGTCCGGTTTATATCGGCCGCATACTGTATAGTGGGCCTGCCGTGGGATGTTGTCAACTCCGCCGCCAAGGGCTTCTTCTCCGCATGGATAGCCGGTATGGGTAAAACCGCCGGCCTTTACCCTTCCTATCTACAATCTTTTCTCAATTTTTGGTATGATTCTTCTATAAATTTAAGGAAGCTCATTGAGAGGAGGCCCCATGGCCAGAAGAGGGAAAGTCGTCATTGACCGGGAATTGTGTAAGGGTTGTTACCTGTGCATACGCGCGTGTCCGGTCAAGGTTTTGGAGCAGGACAGCCGGCCCAACGCTTCGGGGAGTTACCCGTCAATGCCGGTCCGGGTGGAAAAGTGTATAGGCTGCGGCAACTGTTTTGAAGTATGTCCCGATGTTTGCATCGAGGTGTTTGATTTAGAGGAGGCTGCGGTATGAGCGATGCGGAAACGAGGGTCCTCATGAAGGGAAACGAGGCCATAGCCGAGGCCGCGCTCCGGGCAGGGTGCCGGGCCTATTTCGGCTATCCCATTACCCCTCAGAACGAGCTTATCGCGTACATGGCGGCAAACATGATGGACCGGGGCGGCGTCTTTATCCAGGCTGAAAGCGAGGTGGCGGCGATCAACATGGTATTCGGCGCTTCCGCCGCCGGTGCGCGGGCCATGACCAGCTCTTCCAGTCCCGGCGTCAGCCTGAAGCAGGAGGGGATCTCCTACGCCGCCGGTGCGGATGTTCCGGTGGTGGTGGTAAACGTGGTCCGGGGTGGTCCGGGGCTTGGGGCCATAGGCCCTGCCCAGAGCGATTACTTCCAGGCAACCAGGGGCGGCGGCCACGGGGACTACCGGTGCATCGTGCTGGCCCCCAAGAGCGTCCAGGAATGTGCGGATCTCACCTTCCTCGCCTTCGAACTGTCGGACAAGTACCGTATGCCGGCCATCCTTCTGGCGGACGGTATCATCGGGCAGATGATGGAGGGCGTGGTCCTTCCCCCCGCGCTGGACCCGGACCGGCTGCCCAAACGGGACTGGACCGTGGGCCGCATGGCCGAATCCGGGCGGCAGAGCCGGCATATAAGTT
>JAIRSL010000071.1 GCA_031255475.1 Treponema sp. | reverse complement strand
CCGATAGAGGAACTCCAGACCACCAGGCCGTCTATATTCCGGGGCTTGAGCAGGGAATAGATAGGGTTCCGCAGGTACTCCAGATCGGAAGGGGAATTTAACACGCCCCCGGGAAAGATAAAGAGATTCAGATCCCCGGCGGCTTCCTGGGCAAACCTTGACCATACATTCCGGGCGGAACCGCTGTGTATCGACGCCAGCGCCAGGCCTATCCGTTTTTTGCCGGAACCAGACATGATAGACTATTTTATAAAGCCCCGTCCGATCTTTCTAGCAGTTTGCCGCGCTTCGCGCATAAAACCTCCAAAAATCGCCTCCCAGGCGGTTTTTTACCCCGCAAACCGCATCGAAGCTTCGGGTACTGCGGTAAACCATCAGGCCTTTGAGTCCGGGGGCTCCGCTTTTTCCAGCACTACAAGCTCGTAATCGGTCAGCCGGGGCAGGGTAAGCCGATACACGCCCTTTTCACTTTCCAGGGGCAGTTCCCCGCCGCCCAGGAGGAAGGCGCGCCGGAGTTCCCCGCAGGCCCGGCCCTCCGCTTCCACATGGATTCCGTAAACCGGCAGGTTTTCCTTGAGAAAGCGCTGTCCGCCTGAAAGATTGACAAAGTGCAGCATGACCCTCCCCTTTTGGGCGCGTACGGACATCATGACCGATGAGGGAGCATCGCAACGGTAGGGGTACTTCTCCTTAAGGGCCCATTTTACCGCGCCGGAGATCAGCAGGGAATACTCTTCCAGTCCCATGGTGTTATGAACTTTGCCGGCCTGCCCCGCGAAGTACACTGTCCGTCCGCCGCCCTTGTGGACCCGGCTTACCAGCATGGGGTCGCCGATATCCGGCTCGATCTGGCGGGATATCCCCTCGGGCAGCATGATAAAGGGCGCGCCCAGTGTCAGGCTCACCTCAGCCTCGCCGGCCGCCCTAACCCTGCAGTAGCTTCCCGCGGCGAGGATAAGCTCCGTCTCTTCCAGCCCTTCCAGCATGGGGGGACGGGAGACTATCTTTAGGTAGTTCTGTTTGTTCTTTTTCCTCTCGCCAAAGACGTGGGCGGTTTCCCGGTAGGAAACGGCGAAGCAGTCTCCCAGGAGAAAATCTTCCCGCCGCCCGCCGTATTCGTCGTACAGGGAAGTTTCAAAGTCGCCGACCAGACCGCCGCCCCGGGCCAGAAAATCCCGAATCGCCTGGGCCTCTTTTTCCCGCATACAGGCGAAATTCGCCAGCACCAGTACCCGGTACTTTTCCAGGCGACCGTCAACCAGGGAATTGGCGGAGATAATGTCAAAGGGAATATGCTGTTCCCACAGGGCCCGCTCAAAACCCCGGAAGGGGCCCACATAGTTTTTTTCCGGATCGTTCTGCCCGTAGTAGGCCACACTGCGATCCGAATACACCAGGGCCACCACCGCCTCGGAACGGTCGCCCGTATAATACTCCCGGTGATCCCGCAGGAAAGACCAGATTTCCCGGGGAGCGGCGAAACCCCGCCTGTCCTCGTGCGCCGAGGGAGGACCCCCGGAAAGGTTCACCATGGGCGAAGCGCCGTGGGCCATTATCTGGGCCATGTAGATCTTCTGCTCCGCCCGGGAAAAAGCCGAACGCCGCCAGGGGGCGTGGACAAAGTAGGAAACTACCAGCCAGACGGGAGTATCGGTTACATTAGTCATGTAAGAGGCGGCTTCCGCCGTGTAGGTGAGGGGCCGTAAACCGCCCACCCCGTCTTCGTTGAAGGAGATCCGCCCCTGGGCCTCAAGCTGCACCATTTCCTGGTTTGCCGCGATCCCTTCCATGTCCAGGGCCCCGAAGGTAAAGGCGTTGCCCATCACCGGCATATCGGGTTTTACCGATCGTACCGTATCCCGCAGCATGATCACCGTGGCGCTGATTTTCTCCGTTTTCCATTCGTGGTAGCGCTGAAAGACCGGATCCCGCCAGTTCCGTTCCGCCGGCAGATCGAGGCCGCGTTCCCTTTTAAAGCTTTCCCGGCACTTTTGGCAGTAGCAGATTCGGGAATCAAAACCGTAGCTCCCGCCGCCAAATTTCAGGGCGTCTACCTCATAGTCTTCCACGATTTCCCTGGTCATGGCTAAACCGTAATCCCGGCCGTAGTTCCCCATGATGCAGGCGGCGTAGACCCCCGCGTCGGCGTTGTACTCCAGGGGCCTCCCCTCCCGATCCACCATGGCCCAATCGGGGTGTTTTTCCACCACTTCCGGGGCCAGAACGCTTAAATCCACCATGGCCGCCGCCTTAATGCCGTAGCGGTGGGCCGCTTCGGTAATCTCCTTTACCAGATCGCGCCCCCCAAGCCAGGGGCTGATCCGGGACTCGGGCAGTTTGGAGGGATAGGTGGTAACGTAGCCCCCGGCGAAGAAACTGAAAAAATTCACCCCCAGGTCGTGAAAGTCCCGGGCCATCCTTTCCGCGTCAAAGCCCGCGCAGTCCACATCCCGTATGGTCATGTGGATCCCGCAGTTCCGTTCTTTAAGCCACGCGTTGTTCATGGTAAACCCCCGTTCCGGTATTTTATTCAAGAATAATGAGCTGGTGGAGTCCCAGCCGGGCAAGTTCCAGGGTAAGGCCGCCGGAACGCCGGGAAAGCTTGATCTCCTCCCCGTCCTCGGTGGCCCTGGCGGAGGTAAAATCTCCCGGCAGATTGACGTAGATTTTTACCGGCCCTACCGGAATGGTCTTTTCGGCGTAGCCTTGCGGAAAGCCCGTGTTGTTCCCGTTCACAAGATGGATGATGATCCGTTTCTCCTGGCGGTAGACTTTAAAATCCAGGTAGGCATCGGATTCAAGCTGTACCGGAATCTTGTTTCCCAAAAGATACGTGAAGATGTTTCCCAGAAGCTTTCCGTGGTCCGGGTGGGCGGATTTCCCGTAGAGGCTGTCAAGGTTCCAGGCGGCGTATATGGCTTTACCGCCGCCCCGCAACCTGTGTTCGGTGATAACCGGAAGATCGGTTTTCGGCGTATCGGTCCAGACAAATTCCGGCGGATACATGGGAAAGGCGGGGACGAAGCTTGCCAGAAGCTCGGTGTCTTTCAGGGCCGCCACGTTTTTCCGGATACCCCCCATGGGCAGCACCACCGTTTCTTCAAAGTTTTTGAAAATCCCATGATCTTCCCGGGCCATTCGCAGGTAGGTATGCATAAGGGGAATCTCCCAGTTTGACTCCTGCCTATCGTCATTGATGTCAACGCTGTCAAAGCGGATGCCCAGAAGATCCTCCAGCGCCGAATTCGCCCGGACGCTTCCGTCTTCGTTCATGATACCGACGGCGCCGACGGCAAAAATATTCCCGCCCTTTTGGGCGTAGTCTTCTATGGCCTTTTTATCCTTGTCGTTCAGCACGGCCAGTTCCGGCAGTATCAGCAGATCCATTCCCTCCGACTGCCCGGCGATATCCGCCGCATTGATGGGGACAAAGGGGATGCCCTTTCTAGTCAGGGCCATTATGACGCCCCTGAAGGA
>JAIRSL010000023.1 GCA_031255475.1 Treponema sp. | reverse complement strand
ATACTCGGCGGGCTGTTCGCTATCATAGCCCTTTCAACATTAAAGATACAGTAAGAAGGGAATATGATGAACCGGCTGAACATGGAAAAACCCGGACGGCGATGGTATTCGGATCCGGCATTCATTGCCTGTACCTTCCTCCTTACAGGGGTCGGGCTTGTAACCTTATATTCGTCTTCTTTTGCATTTGCGAATCGGTTTTTCGGCAACGGGTATTATTTTATCGGCCGGCAGATTCGGCTGGGAATTGCGGGGGTCGGTCTTTTTATCGCCGCAGTATTTATCCCGATGAAATTTTTACGGAAGATGATCCTGCCTCTGGTTCTCGGCACGATAGCGCTGTGTATTTTGACCTTTGTACCCGGAATAGGCGTCACCAAGAACGGGGCTTCCCGGTGGATCAGCCTGGGGAATTCGACCTATCAGCCCTCGGAACTGGTAAAACTGACACTGCCCTTGTACCTTGCCCACATTTTCGACAAGAAGAAAGACCAGGTTAATCTGCTGGGCCGGGGAGTGCTGCCTCCGGCAATGATAACATCGGTATTTTTCCTGCTTATCTACCTCCAGAATAATTTTTCTACCGCCTTATTTATCGCCCTTAACGGCCTGTTCATTTTTTTTATGGCCGGGGTCAATCTCCGGTATTTTTTCGGCGCCGCAATGATTCTGTTTCCTGTTTCGACGCTCTTAATACTCAGCAAGGAACACCGTCTTAGGCGGTTTATCAGCTACATCCGGCCCGATTGGGAACCCTTGGGCGCCGGGTATCAGGTCCGCTCGTCCCTCCTGACCATAGGTTCGGGAGGTATATGGGGTAAAGGAATAGGCCAGGGGACCAAAAAAATAGCAAGCGTCCCGGAAATCCAGTCCGACTTTATTTTTTCTTCCTATGCGGAAGAATTCGGTTTTGTGGGCATCGTACTTTTTTTTATGGTTTTCGGCTTCTTCGCGTACCGGGGATACCGGACTGCGCTACGTTCGGAAGATACTTTCAGGCGTCTTTTAGCCTTCGGCCTGGTAACCATGATCTGCTCCCAGGTTCTCGCCAATATCGCCGTGGTCTCTGGAATGCTGCCCCCCACGGGAATTCCTCTGCCTTTTTTTTCCGCCGGAGGTTCTTCCCTGGCCACCACCCTTATTATGGCCGGGTTAATTACTAACGTGTCCCGGCATAAAAAAGAAAAGGAGGTGAGCTTTGGCCCTTGAATATACCATAGCGGATAAAACAACGCCTAAAACCGGAACAGGTTCGGTCCTGGATAAATGGCTTAAACGGGTCCTTCTGGTGGTTGCCGGTATTCTGGGTGTAGAACTCGTCTGGCTCTTCGGGATAACGCCCCTTCTTCCATTGTCGGTAGTCGAAGTGTCGGGGATTGCCGGGCTTGACAAGGCGGCCGTTCTGTCACAGGGAGGGATAAGCCCCCGCTCATCGTTTTTGACGGTGAATGTGGAAGATGTCCGCAAAAAGCTTGAGTCTTTATATCTTGTGGAATCCGCCCGGGTCGTTAAACAGTACCCCGATACGGTACGAATTATGCTTGAACCAAGAAAGATTACGGCCATGTCCCTGACGGAAATAGACGGCAGGACGCAGCCGGTATACTTTGACCGCTACGGGGTAATCGTTAAGACGGGAACCGGCGGCGGCAGTCTTCCTGTGCTTCCTTCGGCAATACCCCTTATTTCCGGTTTTGTATTTTCCGGTCCGGTGTTGGGTACCCGTCTTCCCGTCATGTTCGAGCCCTTCCTTTCTTCCCTTGCCCGGATAAACGCCGCGTCTCCCGAGCTATTGACAGCGGTTTCGGAAATCCGTATAAACAGAAAGACCTTCGGCGGGTTTGATTTGATCCTCTATCCGGTATACAGCCCCATACGATTCCGGGTAGACGCCGACCTGGATGAGGATACACTTAGGCACATGATTCTTATGATCGATGTTTTGAGTACGGCGGACGCCGTACCGGTAGAAGAAATTGATTTACGTACCGGTACGGCGTCTTACACAGAAAAGGAGGCCTCCTCTGGCTAACGACGATTTGGTTGTCGGCCTTGATATAGGTTCGACAAAGGTCTGCGCCGTTATCGGCGAACGCAATGAAAACGGAACCCTTGAAATAACCGGGGTCGGGATGAGCGCGTCCGTGGGCCTCCGGAAAGGGGTGGTGGTGAACATCGAAGCCACTCTCAGGGCGGTGGCGGCCGCTGTTGAAGCTGCGGAAATGATGAGCGGCCGGGAGGTCCACGCCTGCTGGACCGGTATAGGCGGAAATCATATTGACGGGATCAATTCCCGGGGGGTTGTGGCGGTAACCGGTAAGAACCGGGAAACCCGTGAAATAGGGCAGGACGATCTGAGCCGCGTCCTTGAAGCGGCCCGTGCGGTGGTTATCCCCATGGACAGGCAGGTACTGGAAGTTATTCCCCAGTCCTATATTGTGGATGATCAGAAAGGCATTCGGGATCCCCTGGATATGATAGGCGTGCGCCTTGAAGCGGAAGTACACATCATCACCTGTTCCGTCACTTCCGCCCAGAACCTTATTAAGTGCGTCAACCGCGCGGGATTTAAGGCCAATGATCTTATCCTCCTGTCCCTGGCCTCCGGGCGGGCGGTTTTGACCGAGGAGGAAAAAGAACTGGGTTGCGCCTTGATAGACATGGGAGGAGGAACCACGGACGTTCTGGTGTATTCTCAGGGGACGCCTTTTTCTACCACTACTATTCCCGTGGGAGGCACGCGGGTCACCGCCGATATTTCCGATATCATGCATATTTCCTTTGAGACGGCGGAACGGATCAAACTTGACGCCGGGTGCTGCTGGAAAGAACTCATGGAAGGAGACGATGACATCATCGTTCCGGGCGTTGGGGGCCGTCCACCTCTGCCTATCCCCAGGTCCCACATCATGGAGATCACCCTGTCGCGCATGAAAGAAATTTTCACCATGGTAAAGACACAGTTGGACAATCTTCCCTTGACCCGGCCTTTAGGCGGGGGTATAGTTCTGACGGGGGGGGGCGCGCAGCTCTTGGGCGCCGCGGAACTGGCCGCCCATGTATTCAAGATACCGGTCAGAATCGGAATTCCTCTGCCTAATTCTTTGGGCGGCCTTGTGGACGAATACCGCAGTCCGGTTTACGCCGCCGCGGTAGGATTGGTGCTTGAGGGGAACGACCGGGAACGCGGGAATGTTTCCGAAAAGGGAGGGGGAGCCTACCCCCGGGAAAAAGGGCAGACGCCGCTTTTTAGCAGGTTGGCGGAATGGCTTAGAAAAGAATTTTTTTAATATTTTTGAACAAAATGATTTGGGAGGGGTTATGAATAATCTTCAAGTATCTGACGGAATGGTATCGGATCTGGGACCGACTATCATTAAGGTTATCGGAGCCGGGGGCGGCGGATCAAACGCGGTTGACCGGATGATCGAATACGGCGTTCGGCAAGTGCAGTTTATTGCGGCCAATACCGATGTACAGGCGCTGAATAATTGTAAAGCGCCGGTTAAGCTGCCTCTGGGGTCCGCGCTCACTTCAGGACTCGGTGCGGGGGGCAGACCGGAAATAGGAGAACAGGCGGCTCAGGAAGACAGGGAAATGATCTCCAGCGCCCTTAAAGGGGCGCACATGGTGTTTGTCACCGCGGGTATGGGTGGAGGGACCGGGACGGGCGCCGCGCCGGTAATCGCCCAGATAGCCAAAGAGAGTGGTGCGTTAACCGTAGGGGTGATAACCACGCCTTTCGAATTTGAAGGGCGGTACAAAATGCAGCTTGCCGAAGCAGGGATCAGCAAGTTGAGGAGTGCGGTAGACACCATTATTACCATTCCCAATCAGAATCTCTTGCGTATAGTTGACAAAAAGACCCCCGTTAAAGAATCGTTCAGGAAAGCCGACGATGTACTCCGGCAGGGAGTACAGGGTATTTCGGATCTTATCACCGGTCTGGGGGACATGAATCTTGACTTTGCCGATGTAGCGACCACCATGAGGGATCAGGGCGAAGCCCTGATGGGAATAGGTGCCGGTTCCGGTGACGGACGGGCCGAACAGGCCGCCGCAAACGCGATTGAAAATCCCCTCCTGGAAAACACTTCCATCGAGGGGGCCAAGCACATCCTGGTCAATGTTTCGGGCGGTGAAGACATATCCCTGATGGAATATGAGGCGGTGATGAAATATATTACCAAGAACGCCGATGTTGACGCCCATATCATCATCGGTCAAACTACGGACACCGCGCTGGGGGACGAAATTCATGTAACGGTTATCGCGACAGGGTTTAAGAACAGCACGATTAAGAATATGCCGGATCAGAAAACGGACAAGACCGAGAACGAGGGCTACATAACCTACGGAGATTTTCTGAATATTACCGACCGGTCACAGGGCGCTTCCAAACAGCATTTACAACAGGGCTTCCGGGCCGATGATATCGACATACCGACCCTGATTCGGGACCAGAAAAACCGTATGGAAAAAGACGCCGATAAATTCGGTTCTTCCGGAAAAGGCGTTTAGTTTGGCGGAAAAACGGACCTTGCTGGATCGATACTATTCCCATCTCGTCTCGGTGGAACGCCGGGCCCGGTTGACGGTAGAAACCTATCGCTTTGAAATGGGCTTCTTTTTAGATTGGCTTAAAAGCGAAGGGCTTACGCCGGAACAGGCGGACGCCGGCGCATTGATCCGGTACGTGGATCTGCGCCGGAACCGGGACGGGATTGATTCGCGGTCCGTAGGAAAGGCGGTTTCCGTACTCCGTTCTTTTTACCGTTTTATGGTGGCGGAAAGGCTGCGCCCCGATAACCCGGCGGCCCTTTTGGAAGGTCCCCGGAGGACCCTGCGTCTTCCTTCGGTACATTCGCGGGAACTCGTTGATGAGATGCTTAATTCCGTGGATACCGGTACTCCCACAGGGCTCAGGGATCGGGCGCTTTTCGAATTCATCTATTCCTCAGGCATCCGGGTTTCGGAAGCGGTTGCCCTGAATCTGGGGGATATTTTTTTTCCCCAAGGAATAGCCAGGGTGCTGGGTAAAGGAAGTAAGGAACGCCTGGTGGTTTTCGGGAACGAGGCTGAGGCATGGCTTAAGCGGTATGTCGAAGAGGCCAGGCCCATATTGGCGGGGAGCAGGCGGAGCGATGCGCTTTTCATCGGCAGGACAGGAAAACGGCTTTCCCGAAAGGGAATATGGAAGAACTACGCCGGTGTTACCGCGCAGATCGGCATGAGTTCCCGGCTCCACAGTCTGCGCCACAGTTTTGCCACCGAGATGCTTTCGGGAGGCGCGGACCTCCGGTCTGTACAGGAACTGCTGGGTCATGCGGATCTGGCCACCACGCAGATATATACCCATGTGGATAATGCCATGCTCAGAGAGAACCACCGGCGGTATCTGCCTAAGCTCCGGCCCTGTTCCGGTTCACCGGGTTAAAGGCGGGACGCGGTGAAAATCAGGAAAGAGGTTGTTATCGGCATTGCGGTGCTGGCGATTTTTGCGGCGGCCTTGACGTTTTTTCTGAATATCGGGAAGATGCGCGCCCGGAACGGTCTGGCTTCACGCATTGCGGAGATTTCCGGACGGGGCGGGCCTCCTGAAACGATAGAGGGTCTCAGAGACGCCCTGGCCCTCTACGAGAAGCGGATAGAAGCCCATGTCCGGGACGCCGCCCAGACCGGGGTTTACTGGAAGATACTGGCCGTCCGGCTACAGGACCGGGGGCTTCACCTGGAAGCCCTGGAAGCCCTGGAACAGGCCATGAACTACAATGCCGAGGATCCGGCCCTGCGGTATCTGGCGGGGATTTCCGCCGCCAGGGTGGCCAAGGGAACGCCGGATATGATGAGTGCGGACCGGCGGGACCGGTACTACGCCCTTTCGGAATCCGCGTTCCTTACGGCCATAGATCTTGACGGGTCCTATAGCCGTCCCCGGTATGCCCTGGGGGTACTGTATACCTTCGACCTTAACCGGCCGGAGGACGCTATTCCTCACCTGGTCCGGTTCCTGGAACTCACGGTAAACGATGTGGACGGGATGTTTGTCCTTGCCCGGGCCTATTACATGACTGCCCGGTACGGGGAGGCTCTGGAACTGTATGATCGTATTCTTTCGATAACAAAAGATCTTGAAAAAAAAATGGAGGCGGAACGGAACAGAGAGCATATAATGGAAGTATATTATGGATAGCGGCCGGGGCCTTCTGGACCTGATCATCCGGCAAATTCCCGGTTATTCCGATGCCCGGCGGATCCGGTTGTGTAAAGAATTTGACCGAGAGGAACAATTCACGAAGCTGTCCGGGGAGGATATAGTCCGGATCCTGGGAGCGCCCCGGCGGGAATTTCCCTGGACCATGGATGCCCTGAGGATACAGGCGGAAAAAGACGACCGGGCGGCCCGTCTGCGGGGGATACAATGGACATCCTACGCCGAAAGCACGTATCCGCCCCTGCTTCGGGAGCTTTATGATCCCCCGGTGGCGCTTTTTTACCGGGGCGCGCTTCCGGACCCGGAAAAACCTTTGGCGGCGGTGGTGGGAACCCGCCGGCCGTCGGGGTATGCGGCGGCCCAGGCCTTCGACATAGCCCGGACCTTAGGCCGTCAGGATATTTCCGTAGTATCGGGGCTTGCCCTGGGCATAGACGCCATGGCCCACCGGGGGAACCTGGCTGGCGGCGGGAAAACCCTGGCGGTTTTGGGGTCCGGGCCGGACATGGTGTTTCCCGCAACGAACCGGGGGATAGCCCGGGCCATCCTTGAAAACGGCGGGGCGCTGATCAGCGAATACCCGCCGGGAACGGCGCCGGAAAAATGGCGTTTCCCCGCCCGGAACCGGATTATTTCCGCTCTGGCCCGGGGCGTTCTGGTTGTGGAAGCGCCGGCGTCTTCGGGAGCCCTTATCACGGCCCGGTTCGCCCTGGAACAGGGCAGGGACCTTTGGGTAGCCTCGGCAGGGGTTGCCTCGCCCCTGGGGGAAGGATGCCGCGCCCTGGCCGGAGACGGAGCGCAGGTTATACGCGGAGCGGAAGATATCCTCGCCGAATGGGGCATTGAAATAAGCGGGGAAAACATGGATAGTATCTTTTCAGGCGGACCCGCCCTGGCATCGTCCCTGGCGCGTTCCCTGGATATCCGGTTATGAGGGAAACAGGTATGGCGGCAGAGACAAAAACACGGACGGGCGAAAAGAAAAAAGCCGGTGGAAAAAGTGTGGCGAAAAATCAGAATAAAAAAATCCTCGTCATTGTGGAATCTCCCCATAAAGCGGAAACCATAGAGAAATATCTTGGCCCCTCGTTTATAGTAAAGGCCTGTAAGGGGCATTTAATCGATCTTCCCAAATCCCGGATGGCCATAGATGTGGACCATGACTTTGAGCCTGAGTATATCACCGTCAGGGGCAGGGCCAAACTCCTCAAGGAGCTTCAGGGAGACGCGAAGAAGGCGGGCGCCGTGCTCCTGGCCAGCGACCCGGATCGGGAAGGGGAAGCCATAGCCTGGCATCTTAAAAACGCCATCACGGCCAAGTGGGACAATGTTCCCATTCAGCGGGTCAGCTTTGACGAGGTGACCCCCAACGCCGTAAAGGAAGCCCTGGCCAAACCCCGGATCATCGACGAGTCCATGGTAAACGCCCAGAAAGCTCGGCGGATTTTGGACCGCCTGGTAGGGTATAATCTTTCCCCTCTGCTCTGGAAGAAGGTGAAGAACGGCCTTTCCGCCGGACGGGTACAATCCGTGGCCCTGCGCCTTATCTGCGAGCGGGAACGCGAAGTTGAATCCTTCATCCCCGAAGAGTACTGGACCCTGGACGCGGACTTTAGGGTGGGGCGTTCCCTCTTTACCGCCCAGCTTGTGTCCTGGCAGGGGAACAAGCCGGAACTTAAGGACGAGGCGGCGGTGAACGCCATTAAGGAGCAGGTTTTAAACGCCGACTGCGTGGTTTCCGACATCAGGGAGACCGAAAAGTCCATCAAGCCCAAACCGCCGTTTACCACTTCCCAACTCCAGCAGACCGCCGCCAACCGTCTGGGCTTTACCGGCAGGAAAACTATGCAGATTGCCCAGCAGCTCTACGAAGGGGTAAACGTGGGCAGTTCCCGGGTGGGGCTTATTACCTATATGCGTACCGATTCGGTTAGAATTTCGCCGGTCGCCGTGGAAGAAGTCCGTACCTGGATAGGGCGGCAGTATCCCCAGGACCTGCCGGAGAAAGCCCTGGAATACTCGGTAGGAAAGAAGGCCCAGGATGCCCACGAGTGTATACGCCCCACCTATGTAATCTACACTCCCGACGAGATGAAGGGGTATCTTTCCAAGGATCAGTACAAACTCTACGCGATCATCTGGGAGCGGTTTGTATCGAGCCAGATGAAAAACGCCCGTACCAGGACTTTGAGCGCCGACATAAAGGCGGGGGAGGGGATCTTCCGCATTGCCGGAACCAAGGTCATCGACAAGGGCTTCTATAAGGTGTTGAAACACCTGGTTTCCAAAGATGAAAGGGGGAATCCCTATCCGGATCTGAAGGTTGGGGACCGCATCAAAGTGGAAAACTTCCATTCCGAACAGCACTTTACCCGCGGCCCTTCCCGGTACACCGATGCCACCATCATTGAAACCCTGGAAGAAAAAGGCATAGGCCGGCCTTCCACTTATGCTCCCATCATCTCGGTCCTCCAGGACCGTTACTACATAACCCGGTCCAATAAGCAGCTTATCCCCACCGTCCTGGGGAAACTGATCAACAAAATGCTGGTGGAATACTTCCCCACCGTGGTGGACGTGGACTTTACCGCTTCCATAGAAACCAAACTGGACGAGGTTGCCCGGGACGAGGTTAACTGGCTGGAAATAATCCGCGCGTTTTACGATCCCTTTAAGGACCGGGTGGACGAGGTGGGGAAGACCCTCGAATCCTACAAGGGTTCCCTGGATGAAAAAACCGATTACGTGTGCGACAAGTGCGGCAGGCCCATGATCAAGAAACTCGGTCGTTTTGGATATTTTCTTGCCTGTTCCGGGTTTCCCGAATGCCGGAACACCAAATCCATTCCCCTGGCGAAATGCCCCAAATGCGGCGGGGACATCGTTGCCCGGAAGACCCGGGGCCGGGGCAAAGAATTTTACGGTTGCACCAATTATCCCGATTGCGATTTTATCAGCCACTTCAAGCCCGCCGACATCCAGTGCCCCAAGTGCGGGCAGTTTCTGGTGGAAAAATACGACAAGAAGAACGGGTCCCACAAGGCCTGCATAAATCCGGAATGCGACTATCTCCATTCCGAAGAGGACGAAGAACGCGAACCCAAGGGCGGTTTTGATGAAGAATAGCATGAACGCCCCGGCCGCGTGTCCGGAGCGGCGGGCCGCCGCCTGTACGGATATACAATCCGCAAAAATGCGGGAATACCTCGCCTACCTCCGTTCCGTGCGGGGTGTCTCGGCGGAAACCCTGCGGGCCTATACCCAGGACCTTTCCCGTTTTGAGGATTACTGCGCGAATCACGGCATGGACCCGGTAACGGCGGAAACCGGCGATGTACGGGGTTTTATAGGCGAGGCCAGTTTTCAGGGGAACGCGGCGGTCAGCATCAACCGGGCGCTTTCTTCCATCCGGGGATTTTACCGGTGGCTTATACGGATGAACGCCCGAATCGACGATCCTTCCGCGGCCCTGCGGAACCTCAAAATCCCCCTTTCCCTGCCGGTTTTTCTGTGGGAAAAAGAAATGGCGGAATTCGCGGATCTTCCGGAAGAAAAGAAGATACTCTGGCCGCCCCGGGACAAGGCCCTGATCCTCATCATGTATTCCGCCGGCCTGCGTATTTCCGAAGCCGCGTCTCTTTCCATGAGCGCGTTGGAACGGGATTTAGGCGGCGCCCGGGTGACAGGGAAGGGGAACAAGGAACGCTGCGTCTTCTTTTCCGAAGACGCGCGGAAAGC
This sequence comes from Treponema sp., assembly GCA_031255475.1. Lineage (GTDB taxonomy): Bacteria > Spirochaetota > Spirochaetia > Treponematales > Breznakiellaceae > JAIRLK01. Next base: position 447 of record JAIRSL010000023.1, on the reverse strand, counting down.
CCTGGCGGACTGGATTCTGGTGCGGCGGAGCTGCATCCCCGCGGAACATCCCACGGACCGCCTGTTCATCAACCGGCGGGGCGGCCCCATTTCTACCGGGGGTTTGCGGTGGATCATCTCCAGGTACGCGGAGCAGTCCGGCCTGCAAAAGAACGTGCATCCCCATGCGCTCCGCCATACCTTTGCCACCCATCTGGTGAATTCGGGATGCGATGTGCGGGTGGTGCAGGAACTTCTGGGCCACGCAAGTCTTTCCACCACCCAGCGGTATACCCATGTGGATATTGAGGGGCTTAAACGGATTTATTCGGAAGCCCATCCTCACGGTTCGCGGGGATAGGTGAAGGCGGTTTATTCGCGGCGAGGGTTTAATACTCCGCGGCTCTGCCGCGCGGTTGTTGATTTTAAAGGAAGTGAAAGGATATAGCATGAAGAAACAGAGCAAAG
>JAIRSL010000313.1 GCA_031255475.1 Treponema sp. | reverse complement strand
CGGCTTGAGGAAAAGGGGATTATCGGGCACGAAAAGGGGGAGGTTTTCCCCGGGTCCAGTGACGATATTAGCAACCGGTTGACCTATCATTATGACACGAAACGTAAAATCGCCCGGGCTGCCAGTGCCCTTGTACGGGACGGAGAAGCGGTAATGATTGAATCCGGTTCCTGCTGCGCTCTTCTGGCAGAAGAATTAACCGTGAATAAGCGGGAAGTGCGGCTTATTACTAACTCCGCCTTTATTGCGGCCTATATCCGCCGCTTGCCCTATGCGAAGATTGTGCTCCTGGGAGGAGATTATCAGAACGAGGCCCAGGTAATGGTCGGGCCCATAGCGCGGCAGTGCGCCCGGGGCTTCAGAGTGGACAAACTTTTTATAGGAACCGACGGGTTTTCGGAAGACGGCTTTACCGGAAACGACCATCTGCGGGCCGAAACAGTGCAGGACATGGCGAAACAGGCCCGGGAGGTGATTATTCTTACCGAATCAGAGAAATTTGCCAAACAGGGCCTGGCGCCCCTTCTCCCGTTCAGCGGTATCGGCTCGGTGTTCACCGACAACCTGATCCCCCCGGAAAAAGAAGCCTTTCTTGCCGGGCAGGGCGTTAGAGTTTTCAAAGTAGAAGTGTAAGACCTCCTGTCCTGCGCCTAAAAGAAACAGTCTATTCCGTTCCTGGCTATAATCCCCCTGAATTCCTCAAGATCCTCCGGATGAAGCTGGGCCGCGCCCCGCATAGCGTAAGGCAGATTCAGCAGGTCGTACTTTTTTTCCCCAAATTGATGAAAAGGTAAAAGCTGGACCCGTTGTAGTCCCATAGACTCCAACAGAGACGCGAATGCCCCGGCATCTTTCGCCGAATCATTATACCCCGGTATAACCGGAATCCGGGGAAGGACGGACATACCCCGGCCCAGGGCGTTTTTCAGGTTTTCAAGAATAAGTCCGTTATGGACTCCGGTTCCTTCCAAATGACGACGAACATCGTGATGTTTGAGGTCGAAGAGAAGCAGAGCCGCCCCGGCGGAGACTTCTTCAAAGACACTGCCTCCCGCGTAACCGGAAGTCTCAATAGCCGTGTGGATGTTTTCTTTCCTTAAAGTTTCCAACAGAGCGGTGGCAAATTTTCCCTGGGTCAGCACTTCCCCGCCTGACAGGGTAACGCCGCCTCCGGATTCTTCGTAAAAAGGCCGGTCCTGAAGGCAGACCTTAAGCGTTTCTTCTATTGTATAAGGGCGCGAATCAATAGCGTCTCCCATCATACAGGGCTCGGTCCGCTGGGATTCGGGGTTGGAACACCATTTGCAGGAGAGGGGACAACCTTTGAAAAACACCACCGTCCGTATACCCGGGCCGTCATGGAGGCTGAATTTCTGAATATTAAAGAGAAGTCCTTTGAGTGTCATAAGCCTACAATAAAGAGAAATTCCGGTCATGTAAAGAGCTATTCAATACTGAAACAATAATATATGCATTTTTAATAAGAAAATTCCTTATTTTGATAAATATATTATTGACAAAGAAAAATTTATAGGATATTCTTGATAGTACCGGGTAGAAGTATCCCGGGATAAAAAAATTTCCAGGAGGAAGTAATGAAAAAGATTCTCGGTATTTTTGTTCTGGTGTCTGTTTTGCTCTGTGGAGCCTCTCCGCTTTTTGCGGGAGGCAGTCAGGCGGCATCCGGCGGGAGCGGCGATAAACCCTATCGGATCGCCTTTCTTCCCGGCAGTATGGCCAACGAATCCCAGGCGTATTCGGCCAAACAGTTCCAAAAACTCGGTCCCTCAATGGGATTCGACGTAACCATTCTTGACGGACGGGCGGACGCGCAGGTTCAGGCGCAGCAGGTGAACAACTGCGTTGCCCAGAAATTTGACGTCATCTTCGTTAATCCTAACGATGTCAATGGTATTGTTCCCAGTCTTACTGCGGCAAAGAGAGCCGGCGTGATTGTCGGTCTGTTCTCTTCCGACCTGCCCCCGGCAAATGCGGGCAGCCGTGATATTTTCGTGGGAGTAAATGACAACGAAGCCGGTGAAACCGCGGCGCAGTCCTTTATCAGGCAGTTCCCCGGTGGCGCGAATATTGTTGAAATCGGGGGACAGTCCGGCCATGACGCTGCTATCAAGCGGCATGACGGCTTTAATGCGGCGATCAGAGGCAGCAATATCAACGTGCTGGATTACAAGGCATGCAGTGCGTGGTCAACTTCCGAAGCCATGACAATCATGGAAGATATGATCACCAAGTACGGCAACAGGATCCAGGGCGTATTCTGCCACTGGGACAATGGGGCTACCGGCGTTATTGAGGCGGCCAAGGCAGCGGGGATTTCAGACTTGTTCATTGTAGCGGTGGACGGCTGCCGGGCAGGGTTTGATCAGGTAAATGCCGGAACCCAGGGCAGCAGCATCATGCAGAATTTTGCCGCCCAGGCGAAAGTCTCTCTGGAAGTTGCCCTCAAGGCGCTTAAAAAAGAACCCTTCGACGCGGTAAATCTTGTTCCGCTTGATGATATAAACAAGAGCAACATCGATCGTTTCGAGTATCCCGAGTGGTAAATCACAGATACCCCGCCCTTCCCGGCGGGGTATTTTCAGAAAGCGGAGCTTGGTATGGATAATGACAGCGGTGCCACAATACTTTCAATCCGTAATGTAAACAAAAGTTTTCCGGGTGTAAGGGCTCTAAACAATGTTTCCATTAGTGTTAAACGCGGAGTCGTACACGGCATTGTCGGCGAGAATGGCGCGGGAAAATCAACCTTGATGAAAATACTTTCCGGAGTTCACCGGAAGGATTCAGGCGAAATTTACTTTGACGGTGAAAAAATCGAAACCACCACGCCCATCCAGTCGTTACGCCGGGGCTTGAGCATCATTTACCAGGAATTCAACCTGGTAAATACCATGAGTGTTGGTGAAAATATTTTTCCGGGACGCTTCAGGGAAATGGGTGGCATGAAGGGCGTTCACACGGCAGCCAGAAAACTTCTCGACAGTCTTGGAACCCAAATAGACACGCGGGCGATGGTTTCCGAACTCAGTACGTCGGAAAAACAGATGGTCGAAATATCCAAAGCCCTTGCCTATAATTCAAAACTGATCATTATGGACGAACCGTCAAGCAGTCTTACTGCGGAAGAAATGAAAAAACTTAAAGAGAGCATTGCTGACATGCGCGGACGGGGCATCTCCATTATTTATATCAGTCACAAGCTCGACGAAATATTTGAATTCTGCGATACGGTTACTAT
>JAIRSL010000278.1 GCA_031255475.1 Treponema sp. | reverse complement strand
TCCTTTGCGGCGTTTTGAATCCCTTCGGGGTAAGGCAGATACCCGATATGCAGCAAATAATCAAAGGCTATTTTATCGCCTATCGCGCCCAGGGCCTGTACGGCCCCCAGGGTGACGGCATCGTCGTATTCTCCGTTCCGTTCCATGCGGGAGTTGAGGAACCCCAGATGCAGGGCCAGTACCTGGGCGGCTTCGGAACTGCCCATAGCGCCCAGGCAGACGATAGCTTCCACAACCTGTTCACGGGAAGCGAGCGCGTTACCGTAATCCTGCTGAACCCGGTAAAAATGCTTGATTACCAGATCCGCCGCCCTGGTCCAGCGCAAATCCCGGAGTGTCCGGATCGCGGCGTACCTCATGCCGGCAACCGCTGTCTCCTCGTTGCGGTTGCCGGCGAAGAAATCCAGGCCGGTTTCCAGGGCGATGGCCGCAGCTTCGGCCCGCTCAGCATCGGTAAATTGCCGGTTATTGGCTATCAGGCTGAAGGCGGCGGCCTTCTCTACAGGAGGATTCCGGCGTATCACGCCGATAAGGTACTGCCGGAAATCGCCCGGAATAGCCTCCAGGGCGGCCGCCGCCTCCCTGGTTATCACTTCGGGATACCCGGCGATCAGGGCCGAAAAGAGGGCCGGAAAAGAAGAGCCGTCCCCAATAGATCCCAGGGCCGTTATACAGGCGGACAGGAGTTGGTATTCGGGCGACATACCGGCGCGGAACCGGTCGTTTTGGGTCTCCAGATACCGGTTCAGGTTCTCCGCCGCCGCAGCGTTTCCTTTCCCCAGGACCGCCAGGGCGTTGACGGCTTCCACCCGGATCAGCGTATCCGGGAACCGGGAAAAAATCTGCCATAGATTATCCACAGCCTCCCGGCGTCCGAAAGCGCTCAACCCCCGGATAGCCGTTACGGTAAGGGCGGTAAAATCCGCGTCGTTTTGCAGGATATCCATGTTCTGCAGAACAAAATTCAACGCGAATTCGTGGAGTTCCCCGATGAATTCCGGGGCCCTTTCATCGGTAACGGCGTCCTGCAGTATGCGGTCTTTACCGGCAATGGCGGCGCGAAGAAAATTCCGTTGATAGGAAACGAGTATCGGCTCCTGCGCAAAAACAAAAGGATGAATCAGTAGGAATCCGAGGAAGAACAAAACAAACCGGACTCTGCCTGAAAGCCCGCTTATACTTTTTAGACCTTCCTCCATAATTTATCCCTCATTAATAACATTATCGTTCGATATCTCGTTAAGTTCAACCTCGGCAAAAAGATTTATACCGGCGGACGCGCCGCCGTCTTCGCTGTCATGGGGGTTTTCTTCCGTAATTCTAAACGGCAGGACTTCGCCATCTTCCTGTGTTCCGAATATTTCGCCCAAAATCTTGTTCCTGACATCCGAAGGAAGAGAATCGGCTTCGATATGCAGAACCGAACGGTTTGCGTCTTCGTTATAATCCGTGGACCGTACGGTTCCGCACATGGTTATTGGGGATGTATCCATGGCAAACTGAATTTTTACCCGTAATCCCGGAGCGGCTTTGCCCCCTATGGTCACGGCGCACCCGGTGTCGGAAATATCGTTAAGGATACATTTGAGCCCCGGAACAACCTCGACGGCGTTGGAATCCCCCTGGCCTTGAAGATACAGAAACGCCGGCTTATGGGTTTTCATCCTGATGGATTTCCGTTTTTGGGTCCTGAAGAGGGTATCGGAATGGCTGATCTGGAGAGCGGGATATCCCTTGGAATAGACTTCATCCATCACGTCCGCATCGAATACATATCCCGCGTCATCGTTCCGCCAAAAATAAACCGCCAGCCGCTGGCCGGTCCAGGAAAAATTCCGGGACAAATTCGCGCCCGCGGGTCTGGCTATGGTGATGTATTGGCTGGTGTTTTTGATCAGCCGGGACGAGAACACCCCGACGCCGGAGACAAGGATACGCAGGCTCTGGGTTTCCCCAATCTGCCGGGTACTCATCAGTCCGTTTTTTACCTTCGGTTTTTCAAATTCGAGCTTTTTACGGTAATCGTACAACTTGGAAAGGAATTCTTGAATTTCCGGATCCTGCCCGGTCTCGGAAAGGCGGACGCTCCGCACCAGGGAACGTATGCAGGTATCCAGTTGTTTTTGCGACCAGAACAGGACTGATGGATCTTCTATGTCGGATTTTGCCGCCAGCCGGCGGAGGAGTTCTATTTCCTTAAAGCTGAATCCAAGGTCCTTACCTTTGGCATAGAATTGCAGTCCGCCGTTCTTTTTTTCCTTGGCTTCGTCTTTCCCGCCTCCGTTTCTTAACCGGGATATTATAAAGACGAAAACGCCGAAAACCGCAAACATCGTCAGCAGAATCAAAAAAACATTCACCCTATTTTCCTACTTATAATATATAATATACTAAAGTTAGAGAGGGGCTCCAGTACCCGGACCGGAAAAATTCGGGAGGGTTTCTGTCCCAAAGGAGCACGCCACGAATCCCTGGGCCGAACCTTTTATTGTATATGCCGTACTCTTTTTCCCCGGTTTGGCGTCAGGCGGCTTTTTTTCCGGTACCGCCGGTGCGGAGGGAGAGGAACCCCTGCGGTTCGTCATTTCCCAGGAACTGAGCCGCATCGTCGGCTTTACGCTTCCGGCCATAGCGCTCATAGGCTACCTCCTGGTCCTGCGTGGCGGGAAAAACCGCCTGCCGGGACAGCCCCGTTCCGGCGACTTCCTGTCACTGGCCATTGCCCTTCCGGGCCTGCTGGGATTGGGCCTCCTCATCTCCCTGGTCTCTTCCGTTTTTTCCGCCGGGACTTCCGCCTTGACCGTGGAAGCCCCAAAGGGCCTTCCGGCCGTTATCATTATGTTCTTCTCATGCCTCAGTACCGGTTATATGGAAGAGTTTTATTTCCGGTATTACCTCTCCCTCAGGTTCAGACAGGCCGGCCTTAGAGATCTCTCCGTTATGGGACTTTCGGTCCTGCTCTTCTCCATCTGCCATATCTACGAAGGTCTCTGGGGAGCGCTGAACGCTTTTCTGGCGGGTATTCTTCTCTCTCTGGTTTATAAAAAGTACCGCGCCCTCCACGGCATTGCCTGGGCTCACGGCCTCTACAACGCCTTCATTTATTTAGCCGGCCTTTGAGTCTCCCCGGTGGAAATATCCCGGACATCCCCCGCGCCCCAGGCTATCCAGCGGGTTTCCCAGGGCGCAAGAGATATGCCGCCGCCCTCCGGCGCCGGGAACCCGTATTCTGCGGGAATGTTGAGTCCGGCCGGGACAGGTCCCAGGTTTTCCGCGCAAAGCGCCCGGCGGCCGCTGCGGCCGGGTCCCCGGAGAAGCGCGAACACCGGACCCTCCGCCTCCAGGACCGTTTGGGGAATATCGGGATCAAAGACCTCCTCGGCCTGCCTGAAAGCCAGAAACCGACCGAACCCCTCGTATACGCGGGCCCTGAAGGAACCGGGAGCGTCGAGTTCGCGTTCCACCCGGTCCAGGGAGGGCTTTTCCCGGTTTATCGCCCGGTTGTACCCTAAAAGCTCCGGGCCTTCCTTCCAGGCGGCTGAGCCTATCCAACTGTGGAAGTAGACCGCCGGAAGCCCGGATAGGGAGAGGAGAACCGCCTGCGAAGCCAGAAAGGCCCGGGCGCGGAGGGCTTCGTCTCCCAGGGATGGCGGGGCGACGACTTCGGCATAGGAACAGTTGAGTTCATAGGGAACGGGTCCTTGCGGCGTTGATTTGTAGGAAACCAGTGCGCCCCGGCGTTTAGCCTCCTCTATGGTTGCGGCAAAGGCGGCTTCGTCCACCAGGCCGCCTCTGACCGGGGTCAGCCCTACCCCGTCATGGCTCGCGAGAAAGTTGAGGAACCGCTGTCCCGTCTCCGGCCCCGGCAGGGTCTTCGCCCAGGACCGGAGGGGGGCGGCGTCCGCGGAAATCACCGCATGGAGTACCAGGGGCGGCAAGGCGAAGTTGTAGACCATGTGGGCTTCGTCTCCCCGTCCGAAATAAGAGATATTCTCCTGGTGGGGGACGTTGGTCTCGGTAAGGATGAGCATGTCCAGGGCCAGGGCGTCTATGACCGTCCGGAAGAGCTTTACCATGCCGTGGGTCTTGGGATGATGGAGGCAGGGGGTTCCGTCTTCTTTCCAGAGATAGGCAATGGCGTCGAGACGGACGATACGCCCTCCTCTTTGGGCGTATTCCAGAAAAATTTTCATGAATTCCAGAAAGACGCGGGGATTGGAAAAATCGTAATCCACCTGGTCGGCGCTGAAGGTCGTCCACACGTAAACCGTCGAGCCGTCTTTCCGGGTAAAGGGCGTCAGGAGAGGATGGGTCCGGGGACGAACCACCGCGGAGGAATCGTAGTCTTCCGGCCTGGTGATATACCAGCCCTCATAACCGCGTTCACCGTCCAGAAACCCCTTAAACCAGGCGCTGCCCACGCTGCCGTGGTTGAGCACAAAATCGAAAACCAGTTTGAAGTCCGTCCCCAGTTTTTCTATATCCTCCCATGTCCCAAAGCGGGAATCCACCTGCCGGTAATCGATCACCGAAAACCCGTCGTCCGACGAGTACGGATGAAACGGCAGCAGGTGAAGGCAGGTAAAGGCCCCCCGGTTCCGCGTGCGCAGAAATCCTTCCAGCCGGGAGAGGCCGGTTTCGTTTACCGGCCCGCCGGCTTTGGGAGGCCCAAGCATATCTCCGTAGGCAATGAGCAGGGCGTCTTTATGGGTGACGTTTCCCTCCGTCCCGGACCGCCCTCCCCTCCCCTTAACCTGGGCAAGCCG
>JAIRSL010000264.1 GCA_031255475.1 Treponema sp. | reverse complement strand
GTATACCGCATTGTTCCACCTTTCCGTTATAAAAAAAGGGTCGTTCGACCGACCCTTTTTTAACTGAATCTCCGACTGTCCCTCTCACTATACTTATGATCGTATAATCTTGTCAATATGAATAAAAACAATATATAATGGAATCCTCTTATGGAAGGTTCTGTAAATATAAAAGCTCATGGCCGGAAAAAAACGATTGGTTTCCGCCGCTTCCGGGATATTCGGGCCGCCGGCGCGGAAGGCGGAGGACGGCTTACGGAGACGCCGGGATAATGACGGTCATCACCTGCCGGAACGTTTCATTCGCCTACGAAGGCGCCGTTGTCCTCAGGGACATCAATTTTACCGCGGATGCCGGGGATTATCTCTGGGTTATCGGGGAAAACGGTTCCGGAAAAACCACCCTTATCCGGGGAATTCTGGGATTGAAGAAGCCCGATGCCGGGACCATAACCCCGGGCCTTTCCTCCAGGGAGATAGGGTATCTCCCCCAACAAATGGCGGCCCGCCGGGATTTTCCCGCCGGGGTGTACGAGGTGGTCCTTTCGGGGAGGCTGGGAAAGCGGGTCTTTCATCCCTTTTACACCCGGCGGGACAAACAGGCGGCGGAAGAAAACCTGGTCCGCCTGGGAATAGGGGAACTGCGGAACCGGTGCTACCGGGAACTCTCCGGCGGACAGCAGCGGCGGGTGCTTCTGGCCCGTTCCCTCTGCGCCGGTTCCCGGCTCCTCATCCTGGACGAGCCCGCGGCCGGTCTCGATCCCCTGGTTACCCCGGAACTCTACCGCCTTATCGAACGGATAAACCGTGAAAGCGGCCTTACGGTCATCATGGTTTCCCACGATATGCAGGGCGCCATGCGGTACGCCTCCCGGATACTCCATCTGAAAAACGAACAGCTCTTCTTCGGGAAACCTGAGGATTACGAAAAGTCCGAAGCCGGGAAGATTTTTTTACGGGATCATAAAAATGATTGAAGTACTTCTGGAAATGTTTTCCTACACGTTTCTTGTCAGGGCGGTGGTCGTGGGGTTTCTGGTATCCCTCTGCGCCAGCCTCCTCGGGGTCAGCCTGGTTCTGAAACGCTACTCCATGATAGGGGACGGCCTTTCCCATGTGGGGTTCGGAACCCTGGCCATCGCTACGGCCATGAACGCCGCTCCCCTCACGGTCTCTATTCCTATTGTGGTGGCCGCCGCCTTCTTCCTCCTCAGGCTGAGCGAGAACCACAAGATCCGGGGGGACGCCGCCATCGCTATGATCTCCTCAGGCGCCCTGGCCATAGGGGTGGTGGTGATCTCCATGACTACCGGGATGAACACGGACGTATGCAACTACCTTTTCGGCAGCATCCTGGCCATGAGCAAAAGCGATGTTACCTTGAGCGTCATTCTTTCGGTGACGGTATTGGCCCTTTTCGTGCTCTGTTACAACAGGATCTTCGCGGTTACCTTTGACGAAAACTTCGCCAGGGCAACGGGCACAAAAACCGGGCTCTACACCATGCTCATCGCCTTCCTCACCGCCATTACCATCGTCCTGGGAATGAGGATGATGGGGGCCATGCTCATATCAAGCCTCATCATCTTTCCCGCCCTCACCTCCATGCGCGTCTGCAAACGGTTCAAAACGGTAACCGTGAGTTCGGCCCTGGTCTCGGTGAGCTGTTTTTTCATCGGCGTGGTGATTTCTTACCTGTACACCACGCCTACCGGAGCCAGCGTGGTACTCTGCAACATCCTGGCTTTCTTTATCTTTTGGGGCATAGCCCTTCTTAAAAGGAACAAACGGAATGCAAATTTGTAGAAACGGGTTACGGTCGGCGCGGTTTGCGGGGGGTATCTTTTCTACCATAATACTCTTCTCCATTTTATCCGGCTGCGGATCGGGCGGTCCCGGCGGGGCGGTTCAACGCAACGCGGCCGGAACCAGATCGATAGCGCTACCGGATGCGGACAGCGGGGATACGGGGCAGGCAGAGAACGAAAAATCTGTCCGGGATACGGGGTCCGTCATCGAGATAAAAGAAAAAATGTTCATTGCCCAGACCAACGATGTCTACCTTAACCCGGAAGATTATATGGGAAAGACCATCAAGCTGGAAGGCCTCTTTAAATTCAGTTCCTCGCCGGAGTACGATGTTTCCTATTGTTTCGTGCTCCGTTACGGCCCCGGCTGCTGCGGCAACGACGGGAGCGCCGGGTTTGAGGTTGCCTGGGACGGAGATTCCGCTCAGTATCCTGAAGAAGACGCCTGGGTGGAAGCCGAGGGGGTCCTGAAATCCTACGAAGAGGACGGCTTTCCCTATTTATACCTTTCCCTTTTATCCCTTGAGGTGAAAGAGGAACGGGGAGCGGAATTTGTCGCTCAATAGAAAGGGAACCTGAAACGCCTTCTTCCGGGTAAAATCCCCGGGCGCGTGAGACATCCTTACAGCCATCTTTCGGAATCGAACCGAAGACCTCATGATTACAAGTCAAGTGCTCTACCGACTGAGCTAAGATGGCGTATCGGAAGAATATTGTAGTAAACGGGGGGGGAACAGGTCAAGGTATCGTGTTGACAAAACGGTAATTTTGAGTAAACTATTTGATTAAAGGAGTGGCATCTCAAAGTCAGACGATTTGAGTGCTTTGACACATCATTCCGGGTTCGGAATGATCATCTTAACCGGCGGGAAGGGAGGTGAGTTATTTGGCGCATATCATCGTTGATGAGAATGAGGTTCTGGAAAAGGCCATTAAACGGTTTAAACGGATGGTAGAGAAAGAAGGTATCATCCGTGAATACAAAAAACGTGAATACTACGAGAAACCTTCCACAATTTTGAACAGGAAGAAGAAAGCGATTCAACGGAAGCTGATGAAGAAATCCCGTAGGGGAAAAGCCGATTATTAAACGTAGTGGGAAGTTAGGAACAGCGGAATTTTTCGGCCTAAAGTCAATCGCCATTTTTAAGGCATGATTGCTCACCTCCTAACTTCTCATTCCCCCTCCCGTATCAAATGCGTCCAACGAAACTGTCGAATTAATCGTCTTTGGGACATGGATATTTTTTCCGGCAGGTTTCTATAGTTCTACCGCGGATTTACTGCCGGTAAGTCCGTTGCACCAGGTGTTTCACCAATAA